>CAZNSL010000001.1:0-6190 GCA_964574975.1 uncultured Alcaligenaceae bacterium
GCCGCCAGTACGTCCAATCGACCAGTCCGTTCGACATGGCCGGCGACCTGCGCGAAGTCATCGGCCGCTATCCGGTGCAGAGCGTGATCGTGGGCGTCGGCATCGGCTTCCTGATCGGCCAGGTGTTCGGCCGTGCGAGCAACGCCTTCCGCAGTTAAGTCCCTGCCCGACCCGACTTCCGGGCCGAGGCGACGACCTCTGGAGGGCAACGCCGTGAAGAGTATTCTCGCGCTCGCCGGCACCGGCAGTACCCTCGCAATCGTGGGTGTGGGACTGCTGGAGGCAGCCGCCGTCGTGGGGCTAAGCAACGCGACCGGCTGGCCGATTTGGCTGTGGCTGGCGATCGTCGGCGGCGTGTCTGTAGCCGTCGGTGCGGCGGTGATCGCCGCGACGAAGCCGGCTGTACACACGGTCGTCGAGGAGAACCTGACGATCGCAGGTCAGGCGAAGCATTTGCCGTGGGTCACGATGGGCGTGGCCTTACTGGCCGGGCTGGCGCTGTCGCGGTTCGTCCGCTGGGCCAGCCACGGTGCAGTGGTTCCCACCATAGATCCACCGAAGCCACCGGACATCGTGCCAATCGCGAGTTGCACCCCGCCCTCGCCGGCCCCCGCGGCCGAAGCCCCGCGGCGGGAGTCGCGGCCGCGGCCACTTTTCGGCGAGCTAGGAACCGCCCTGCGCGGCGTAGGCGAATCAGCGCTTTCGTCGATGTTGAAGTTGGGGGCGCGGACCTTGGGGGAGAAGTTGCTGGCGCAAGTGTTCGAAGGCGGCCCGCACGGGACGACGGCCCAGGCGGGGCACCACGACCGCCATCGAAACGGAAGTCACCCGTCACCCAGCTTCTGATCCCCCAACCTTCACCGGCGGGCCGGCGATTCCAACGGGTCGCCGGCCCGCTCTGCGTTGACAAACGCTCCCGGCGGCGGGACACTAAGGGCGTCACCCACCGGAGGACGGCGATGGCGATTACATTGAGCGAGGATGTCGAACGGCGAATTCGAGACCTCATCAACACGGGGCGTTACGATTCGGCGGAGTCCGTGATTGTGGCGGGGTTGGACGAACTCCAGTCGCCGTCCGCCGCAAGCCGACGTCGTCGGGCGGCCGTGCGCGAGCTAATCCAGGAAGGGTTGCGAGACCTCGATGCCGGGGAGTCCACCGAATACGACGACGAGTCGCTTCGGGCGAGACTCGAACAGGTCATCGCCGATGGCCACAAACGACATGGCCTTCCGGCAAGCGGGTCATGAGTCGCTACGTCCTTTCGCGCCGAGCCGATCGGGACTTGGACAAAGTGTGGGATGATATTGCCGAGGATTCGCCGCACCGGGCGGATCGATTCGTCCGCGGCCTCCACGCGAAATTCCGCAAGCTCGCCCAGCAACCGGGGACTGGCGGTGCAGCAGAGCGATCGCCGGACGATCTGCGCGAATTGACGGTCAAGCCGTACGTCGTCTTCTACCGCCCTATCGATGGCGGCGTCGAAGTCGTGCGGATCATCCACGGATCGCGAGACATCGACGCGATGTCTTTCGGCTGATACTCACTCGGCCTCGGCCTTGCAGCCGCAGTGCTGGCGCATCGCGTCGAAGTGCCGCACCTCCGCGTGCCGCCATACCCGCCGGGCCAACGCCGCGAAGCGCAGCGCCTCCTCGCCGCGGTTCTGCCGCTCGCACAGGACCTGCATACCCAGGGCCGCTCGCGCACTGCCCGCGTCGTGGGCCAACGACTCCAGGAACGCCTCCTCGGCCACGTCGAGCTTGTTCGCCGCTAACGCTGCCAGACCCCATTGCTCCATGTAGTAGGCCCCGCCGCCCCAGGCGTGGTGCGAGTAATCGTCCTTCGTCTTCTCGACGCAGCGGAACAACAGCTTCAACCCCTCGTCGGCCGCGCCGGTCTGGCACAGGAAGATACCCTGCGTCTCCCACAGGTTGAACTCGCCGCGCCGACCACTGGACTTCTTCGCCGCCTGCCGCAGCACTTCGATCTCCGGCCGCGCCCGCTCGGCGTCGTTTTGCGCCAGGGCAACCAAGGCGGCGTAGTAGGCGGCCGTCGTCTTGTCGGACTTGCGGTAGTGGTCGATGACCTTCTGTGCCTCGTCCCAGTCCTGCTCCGCATAGTGCAGCCGGAACCACTGCGGCCAGTGCTTGTAGCCGTAGCCCAGTGCCTCGGCCTTGACCTGCCGGGCTTCGCGGAAGCGGCCGTCGTGGATCAACGATTTGGTCAGCGTCTCCAGGTGGTGGTCGAACTGGTGGTCGTCCTTCGGTTTGACGGCCATGGTGCGATGGTACGCCTTCTCCAACTCGATGGCTTTTGTGGAGCGGTCGCTCGTCTTGTCCCACTTGCCGAGGCGCATGGCCAGGTGAGATTGCATGTGCCAGGCATGCGGGATGCCGGGCGACGACGCGATGTACTTCTCGGCGTGAGGCCAACCGAGGCCGGGGCGCTTGGTGCCCTCGTAGATGTGGACGAGTTCGTGGTTCGCACCGGGGTGGACCGGGTTGATGCGAAGGAGGGCCTTGTAGAACGGAATCTCGTTGGTGCGGCCATCGCTGCCGTTGACGCCGGGCCGGCCGTCGCCGGCGAGCTTAGCGCGGGCGAACCACGCTTCCTCGTCGTCCTCGTAGAGCGAGATGAGTTCGTCGAGCGTCGCCGTCGCCGCCCGGCGGCGGTCCTCGTCCTTGTCGAACTTGCCCTCCAGACCCTTGAGTTGCAGCCGGGCGGTGATCAGTCGCCGCTCGCGGTCGCTCGCCTTCGGCAACAACGCTTGCGCCTTCTTGAGCGCCTCGGTGTGGCCGCCCTTCCACTCCTCCATCGCCCGGCTCAGGCCGTAGTACGCGGCTGCGCAGTCGGGGTCGTAGTGGGCGGCCGTCTCGAAGGAGCGGGCCGCCTCCATCCAGACGTAGGAGTAGAAGTAGCCGAGGCCCTGATCGAAGTGAATCTGGCACTCCGGCGAGCGCGTGCCGATGCGGTAATGCAGGGTACAGAGATTCGGCGTGACCTTGGCGGGCGGTAGCTTGGTCAGCGGCAGCGTGTCGGGCAGCTTGGTCTGTGCGGCGAGGGGACAGGCGGCGAGCAAGGCGGCGAGTGCAGCGGTGCGGGTCATGGCGCGGCCTCACGGTGCGGTGTTGGCGGGGAAAGTGTATTGTGCCCGAAACCGACGGCGATTGCTAGGGGTCCGCGGCCGCTGACGGGACGGACGGTGCGTGGTACGATCGGGCAGTTCGACGCTAGAGATCGTCGTATCGATGAAATCGGTTGGCCATTGGGACGTAAGCCGGGTATCACGGTTTGTGCATCACGAATTTCAACCCTGTGGAGGTACGACGATGGAACAGATCATCCAGGCGATCGCGGAGAAGTTTGGCATCTCGGCCGAAACGGCCCGTGGCGCGGTCGAGCACGTCCTTGGCTTCTTGCGCGGTCAGGTGCCGGCCGAGAGCGCACCGCAGTTCGACCGGGCCGTTGGCGCGGCCGAGGGCGAACTGCCGGCGACGGGATTGCCGGACATCCTGACCAAGACGGGCCTCGACGTGGGACAGCTCAAGGGCGTCTTCGAGACGGTCTTGACGTTCCTGAAGGATAAGCTGCCGGCGGACCTCTTGAGCAAGATCGACCTGAATGCGATCCTGAGCCAACTCGGCGGCGAGGGCGGCGGACTGCTGGGCAAGGTCCTAGGCATGTTCGGCGGCGGGAACAAGTGAGACCCGCCTCGCCCTTGCACTTTGTGGCTTCTCAGCCGGCGTCCCGGAGGGTGGGGGTTGCGTCACAACCCCTGCCTTTCGGCTGCATTTTACGTATTGTGTCACTAGGACGACAGTTCCGAGGGACACTGCGATGACGACGAAGCGCGAGAAGGCCGTAACGTTCAAAGGCAACCCGTACACCCTGGTTGGCCCGCAACTGAAGCCGGGCGACAAGGCTCCCGACTTCCAGTGCGTGACCGGCTCGTTGACCCTCTCCGGCATCGCCGACACGCCGGCCAAGGCTCGCATGTTCAGCGTGGTGCCATCGCTCGATACGCCCGTGTGCAGCACCCAGACCAAGACCTTCGCGGAGGGCATCGCTGCCCTCAAGGACCAGGTCGCGGTCTACACCGTCAGTCTCGACCTGCCGTTCGCGCAGAAGCGGTTCTGTGCGGCCGAGAACATCGCGTCGATGCAGAACCTCTCGGACGTCCACAACCACTCGTTCGGGCAGAACTACGGCGTCTTGATCGAAGGACTGCCGCTGCCGCTGCTTTCCCGTGCCGTGTTCGTCGTCGATAAGGACGGCAAGATCACCTACGTCGAGTACGTGCCCGAAGTCGCGTCGCACCCGAACTACGAGGCGGCGCTGGCAGCGCTTAAGGCCGTGGCCTGAGCCACCGCGATTTTGGAATACGACGCCTTCGGGGCCGTTGCCCCGTGTCGGACGGCGAACAGCCGTCCGGCCGGGACGACGGCCCCGCTCCGGTGCGCGGCCGAGCGACGCCGCGGCCCGTACGCACCTGTCAGGAGTCCCGGCCGTGAGGCTCACGCACCGAATCGCCGCCGCTGCATTTGCCCTGTTTGCCGCGATGCTCCCGGCCTTCGCCGGCGATGCCGCGAGCATCGACGACATCGTCAAATGCCTGCGGGCGAGCACGGACCCGCAGGCCGTCCTCGACAAAGCCGGCGGCACCGTATTCACGTTTGGCGACGCCGAACGCGACCGGCTCGCCAAGGCCGGGGCATCGCCTGCGTTGATCGCCGCCCTCCAGAAGCCGCGCGCGAGCCTCGCCGACGTGCAGAACGTCGCGCTGATCCTCGATTGCTCCGGCAGCATGAAGGAGATCATGCCCGACGGCCGCACCAAGATGGACGCGGCCAAGGCCGTTCTCACCGACATGGTGAAGTCGATCCCGGCCGGCCTGAACGTTTGCTTCATCATTTACGGCCACGACGTGGCGCTGAAGTGCAAGGCCGTCAAGGTCGTCCGGCCGCTCGCGTCGTTCGCCGACGCCGACCGCTCCGGGCTGATGGCGGCGATTGCGGCACTGCGACCGACGGGCCACACGCCGATCGCGCTGTCGCTGCGCACTGCCGGCGAACAACTGATGGGGGCGCACGGGCTGTGCCAGGTCGTCCTCGTCACCGACGGGGCCGAGACCTGCCACGGCGACCCAGCCGCGGAAGCCGAGGCGCTTGCGCTGAAGCTGAATCTGCGCGGCGTGGACGTGATCGGTCTGAACGTCTCCGGGAACGAGCGGGCGTCGGTCGAGAAGATCGCCCGGGCGGCCCTCGGCAAGTTCCTCGAAGCCCGCTCGGCCCTCGAACTGGCCGCCGGGTTGCGGCAGGTCGTCAAGGTCGAACCAGAACCAGAACCGGAACCGGAGCTGGAGCCCGAGGTCAAACTGTCGGCCGGCGTCCGAGCGCTGGTCGAGCAACTCAAGGACGAGAGCGCCGAGGTGCGGTTCACCGCCGCGGAGGCGCTCGAGTCGATGGGCGCAAAGGCGAAGCCGGCTGCCCGTTACCTGGCCGACCGCATCGCCGACGACCTGTTCGGCGGGCAACTCGGCCGCGACGGCACCGCCGGCAAGACGAGTAAGGACGCAGCCGTCAAGGCCCTGCGGAAGCACGGGCCGGAGCGAGTGGATGGGGCGCTGGCCCGGGCCACTCGGTCGAAGTCCCCGGCGGCGCGCGAGTGGGCCGCCAAGGCGATCGGCGGATACTTGGCGACCGCCGACGGCTGGCACGAGCCGCCGGCGTCCCTCAAGGCCGTAACCGTCCTTCTCAAGGACGAGTACGCCGACGTGCGCGGGGCGGCGGCCGACGCCCTGTACGCCCTCGGCCCGAAGGCAAAGTACGCGGCCTCCGCCCTGGCCGAGCGCGTGGCCGACGATGTCTGGGGCAGTGCCCTGTCCCGCGACGGTTCCTCGGGCAACACGTCGAAGGACGTGGCGGTCAAGGCGCTGCAGAAGATCGCTCCGGACCTCGTGGAGGGAGCCGTGGCGAGGGCGTTGAAGTCGAAGTCGGCCAGCGTCCGCGAGTGGGCGACGAAGAAGGTCGTCGAACTGGACAAGTAACGGACTTGCGCGATAAGCCGAGGCTGTGACGTTTGAGCCCGACGGCCCGTCGATGACCGTCGGGGGGCTTCTCCATGTCGCCGGCGCGTCCCTAACGTGGGCAACGTCAAACAGGGGGTTGGGACATCTCCCGCGGCCGGGGGC
>CAZNSL010000001.1:6200-23958 GCA_964574975.1 uncultured Alcaligenaceae bacterium
GCGATCAGCCGAGGCTGTGACGTTTGCGCCCGCCGCGCCAGCGAGGATGGTATTCACCACCCTCGCTGGCGCGTCGGGCTCAAACGTCAGCCCAACGGCCCGTCGATGACCTTCGCTGGGCTTCTCCATTTCGCCGGCGCGACCCTAACTTGAGCAACTTCAAACTGGAGTTTGGGAAATCTCCCGCGGACGGTGGCGACCGTGACGGTTGTACGGGCGACTGTCGGCCGGTGCGCGGTCGTGGAGGGCAACCTCACGTTGATCGCGATTTTGGCGGACTTACGATGGAGTAAACGCCGGCCCGCACTCCCCCGCGAGGCCGAGCGGATGCGCCACGGCCGAGCCGCGGCGTCCCGGCGCGGTTGCCGGGGCCGCCGGCCGTACCACCGAGGAGATCGACGTCATGAGATTATTGCGGGGCTGCCCGGCCGGCTGGGCGCTGAGCCTGCTGTTGCTCGCGCCGCAGCTCGCTCCGGCGGCTTGGAACAACGTCTTCCAGGTCACGTGCAACAGGTGTCGTCGCCAAACGACCTCGAACTTTGCACCCGTGATCGCGTTCGCCGCGCCGTCGTGCCCACAACCGGCGTGTCCACAACCGGCGTGCCCGCAGACCTGCTGCACGCCGCAGGTCAGTTGGGTTCAGCGATCCTACTACCAGCCAGTTACTAGCTTCCAGCAGGTCACGAACTTCGAACCGGTGACCAGCTTCCGCACGTCCTACTTCTTCGAGCCGGTCACGAGCTACCACTACAGTTCCTATTTCGATCCGTGCTCGGGCTGCTGTCAGAAAGTGGCGACGCCGACCACGTCGTTCCGCTTGCGTTCGCAGTGTAATGCGGTCACGAGTTACGCCGCCCGCATTAGCTTCCGACCGGTGACAACCTACCGCCAGTCGTGCTACTGGGAGCAGGTGACGCTGCCGTGTTCCCCGACCACGGCACCCGCCACGACGGCAACGCCTCCGGCCGCCACAATCGCGCCGCCGGTCGCCGGTGCGCCAGACCTGAATCCGGGCGTGACCGAGGAGCAGAAGGTCACGCCGCCGCCGGTGATCGACGAGAAGATCACGGTCATCCCGCCGTCGCAGCCGCTACGCCGCTCGACACCGTTGCCGCCGGCCCCGGTCAAGGCCGAACACGTCGCGTCGTTGGGCGCGTCGTCGGCGATGCTGACGGGCCAGGTTGTGCTGGCGAATTACCAACCGCGGTCTGGCGCGAAGGTGACTTTCGTGAGCGCATCGAACTTGACGAAGCGTCAGCCAGCCGTGGCCGACGCCTCCGGTCGGTTTCATGTGGACCTACCGGCCGGCGAGTGGTACGTCTACGTGAACAACAAGTATCACAACGCGATGAAGGTACGCGGCAACGAGGCTCGTAACGTCATGGTGCTGAGTCGTTGATGATTGTCCGGCCAGCCCGGAGTGCGAGCGATGGGTGACTTGGCCCGTCGCTTGCGCTCCGGGCTGGCCGCGTTTGTGGTCTCATTCACTTCATCGTCTTAACGAATGCCAGCACCTCGGCTGGGTGTTTGTTCACATCGACGGTCGTGTACACCTTGCGGACGACGCCGGCCTTATCGATGACGAACGAGTAGCGCTTGGCGTAGCCACTCGGGGCGAGCGCACCGAACGCGCCGGTCGCCTTCTTCTCCGGGTCGGCGATCAGCGGGAAGTTGAGCTTCTCCTTGGCGATGAACTTCTGCTGGTCGGTGGCATTGTCGGTGCTGATACCGATGACGACGGTGTCGAGCTTGGCGAGTTCGGCGTACACGTCGCGGAAGCCGCACGACTCTTTGGTGCAACCGCTGGTCATCGCCTTCGGGTAGAAGAACAGGACGACGTTCTTTCCTTTTTTGCCCATGTCGGCGAGCGTGAACTCCTTACCGTCCTCCATACCGACGGCCTTCATCCCGACCGCCTTGAGCTTCACGTCCGGGGCCTTCGCCCCTTCCTTGAGGACTTCGACGGCACGCGCGGTCCAAGCCAATCCGACGACGCCAACGACGGCGAGCAAGCGGAGCCAGGCAGTCATGCGGGTATCTCCTCGACAAATCCAAGGTGTGGGCTGGTGGCGGGTATTGTCGCGGATGGGATAGCGCCGGCAAGTGATCGGGGGGTCCGTCAGCAGTCGCAGTTCCGCCACAACAGAACCACTGTCGAGGCGATGTGTCGGAAGGACTGGAAGGTGTGGCAATCGGCTCGATCCGGTTGTCTAACTCAGCCCGATTCGTCGCACCAAATCGCAAGCCCCGAGCAACAACGAATCGCAATGTATGGGTTCTAACAGCAGTGTTTTTGTCTCACCTGAATCCCATCGGAAAAAACCGCAGATACTCCTTGACTTTAGACACCATTGGATTAACCTACGGACTTGTGTCCGAGTTTAACTCGGTGGTGCCCCATCGCCATAAAGGAGCGTCCAATGCCCGGCGTTCGCCTGGATCGTCTCGTCCCACACGATGGTTACTCCTGCCTAGCCAACGTCCTCACCTGACCGGCCGCGAGCGAAACTACTGGCCCTGAGTTCGAGCGCACGTGCCCGCGGCCATCGCTCCGCGGTTCCCACCTGCCCGGCCCCACCATTCGGGTGGCCACTTGCAGCACCTCACAGGCCAATGTTGGCCGTGGGTGTCATTCCGGCCGCTTGCAATACCCCACGCGGACATTGCAACGGCTATCCATCACCAGACGACCACTTGAGTCGAACTGGCTGCCCCGTTTCCCTCCCCGGAGATGTCCCTAATGAAGAACTGGCTCCGCACGCTTATCGCCCGTCCGAATACCGTCACCGGCCCTACCCGTCCCAAGATGTCGAAAGGCACCGCCTCGCGCCGCGCATCGCTGGCGGCACGTCTGGCGATGCAACCGCTCGAAGACCGCACGGTACCGACCGTGTACCTGAACGCAGTCAACGCGACCCCGGGGTTCTTCTTCACCGGCCAGACCGCGATAGCGGACGCCATCAATAGCCCGAACGCCACGCCCGGGACGAACATCCTGGTCAATAACGACGAGACCTACGGCGACTTCATCGTCGCAGCGGGCAAGGACAACCTCACGATCGCGCCGTCGCCGAACGCCATCGGGCGGCCGGTCGTCTTCGCGTCCGGCAACGGCGCGACCGCCACGATTAGTGCGGCCGGCACGACAATCGAGGGGCTTCAGTTCAACGAGACTGGCCCCGGCTTCGTCAACGCGTCCGCCATTCGGATCAACAACACGGCGACCGAGACGACGATCCGGGACAACGTCATCAACGGCAACAACCGCGGCATCGATGTCATCGCAGGGCTGAATGCGTCTGGGTCGGCCGTTTTCGGCGCGATGATCGAGCAGAACACGATCGACGGAAACGTCGAGGGCCTCCGCTTCACCGGCGGCCTCGGCGCGACTAACGAAGTCACCGTCCGGAACAACTTCATCACCAACAACGCCCCGACCGGTTCGCCCGCCGGTTCCGCTGGCGTTCGCCTGCTCAACGGGTTCCTCGGCACGGACAACGTCTTCCGCCACAACACCATCAGCGGCAACGGCACGAGCGGGGGCGTTCTCAATCAGTCCGTGACATCGGCCAACTTCTCGGTCAACTACTGGGGCACCTCCGACGGCCCCGGCAGCGGAGCGAACGGCCCTGGCACAGGCAACCCGGTGTCCGCCAACGTGGACATCACCCCGTTCATCGTCGACGGCACCGACATCGCACCGGCGACGGCGGGCTACCAGCCCGACTTGGACGAGTTGACCGTCCACACCCTGAACTCGCAGATCGGCACGACCGGCCGGGTGCAGGAAGGCATCGACGAGGTCAACGTCGGCGGGATCGTCAATGCCCTGGCCGGAACGTACAAGGAGAACCCGAACGCCAACAAGGCCGTCACGCTGCGTGGGGCCAACGTCGGCGTCGCCGGCTACGATCCCCGCGGGGCCGAGTCGATCGTCTCGACCAACGGCAACCAGAGCGCCGTCTTCACCATCTCGGCCGACAACGTCACCATCGACGGCTTTACGATCGACGGCTACGACGCGCTCGCCATGGGCACCGACCTGACCAGCGGCGACACGACGAGCGTCCTGTATACCATCCGCGCTTCGGGCGCGGGCGACACGGGCATTCTCGCCCAGAATAACATCCTCACGCGGGCGTTCATAGGCTTCCGCGGCGACGGTGTCCTCGGCACACCGGTCGCCAACAACACCATCACCCGCAACCTCTTCGACAGCATCGGCTTCTACGACTTCGGCTATGCCGTCACGCTGCGAACCGATTTCTACGCCGACGTCACGAACAACGTGATGACGCGAGTCCAGTCCGGCCTGCACACGAACGGCCACAGTAGCCCGTCCCCGTCGGGCAGTTGGTCGTTCCAGAATAACACGGTCGAGGCGTACGGCGCGGGCGTCTGGCACAACCAGCAATACGGTACGGCCACGGCGCTGACCATCGACGGCAACACGATCTCCTCGCTGGTCGCGCCGGCGACGGCGGCCAACGCCGCGGTGCGGGTCAACTACGACAACGACAGCGTCGGCATCCTCCTGACCTATATCGGCATCGGCTCCGGGACCGGGTTCGTCGTCACCAACAACGACGTGTCCGACACGGACTACGGCGTGACGGTGCTCAGCATCGACTCGACCGCCCTACAGACGATCGGCGGTACCAACGACATCCACGACAACGGCGTCGGCGTCTACCTGACGAACATCGTCGACTTTAACCCAGTGACCACGACGCCCCTCGGTACGACCGCCAACTTCCCGACCGGCCTCGGCCGCGTCAACCTCACCGGGCTGGACCTGGTCGACAACGCCACCGGCATCCTGGTCCGCGGCGACAACCCGAGTTCGACGTTCGGCGTCGAACTGACGCTCGGGGCCGGCAACACGGTCACCGGCGGCACCACCGGCCTGCGGGTCCAGGGTGCCGATACGGCCATCGCCGGCGACACCCTGAACGACATCGCGTTCACCGGCCAGACCGGCGACTACATCACGCTGGCGGACGGCGCGCTGTTCGGCGAAGTGATCGACGGTTCGGACGCCAGCTACGACGGCGTGGTCGGCGGCGCGGCGACGGGCATGCAGCCCTTCGCCATCGAGGCCAAGATCTTCCACCTGGTCGACGACAACACCCTCGGTCTGATCGACTTCGGCGGCAACGGCAGCATCTACGTCGTGCCCGTGGTGAATGACACGGCGACGACCAACGACTACACCGTCATCCGCAACGCGATCGAAGCCGTGCCGGCGAACGGCACGGTCAACCTGTACAACAACGGCACCTTCTTCGACTGGACCGAGACGAACGCCGCCGCATCCTGGGCCGCGGGCAACGACGACATCGTCGGCACCGGCGACGACTACGGCTTGTACCTGCTGCCCGCGAACCGCAACGGCGTGACCGTGACCGCCCCGCTCGGGGCGAACTCGGCCCGCATCCTCGGGCCGGGCGACCTCCCCACCGTGGACCTCGAGGGCGTGTTCTTCGCCTACGCTGGCGACGGCAACCTTCAGGACTGGACGTTCTCGAACCTGCTCATCGACAACTTCGACGTGGGCTTCCTGTTCTTCTACACGCCGGCGGCCGGCGAGGTGGACGCGTTCGACGGCTTGACGATCACCAACAACACCATCAACCTCGCCACCGACTCGACGGTGGACGCGTTCCAGAACATTGCGATTCACTACTCGTTCGGCTCCGACCAGACGATCAGCAACAACACAATCAACATGACGCCGGGCAGCACGAGTGCCTCCGTTTCCGTCGCCATGCAGTCGAACTCGCTGGGCACGCCCGCGTCGATCGACGGCCTGATGATTACGGGCAACATCATCAACGTCGCGGCCAGCGCGACGCCGGCCGACCCGGGCGTCATCCTCGGCATCTGGGAGAATAGCAACGCCTTCGGCGGCGACATTACCGTCTCGAACAACCAGTTCCTCGGCGACGCGGCCAATACGCTGACCTCTGGCCGACTCACGGCCTTCCGGATCACGTCGGCGTCGAACCCGGGCGGGACCGTTCTGTACGAAGGCAACGTCGTTCAGAACGCAAGCACTGGCTTCCTCTGGGAAGGTTCCATCAACTTCGCCGGCACGCAGGCGACGCAGCTCAAGGACAACACGCTCACCAACGTGTACACCGGCGTGCGACTACGGTCGTCGGCATCCGCCAGCTTTTCCGGTAACTCGTTCACCAACACCACCCTGCTCGCCGGTTCGGTGGGCATTGAGGTGACCGACTCGGCCGTGGCCACGTTCGTCAGCGGGACGACCCGCAATGTGGTCCAGGGATACGAGACCGGCGTCCGCTTCGCCGATAGCGGCAGCGGCAACGTCGCGGAACTCGACTTCGACGGCACCCTCGACAACGGCACCGACGTCCGGATCGACTTCGACGCCGGGACGGTGACGTTCGGCAACAACGTCGACTTCGCCGGCGACACGTTCTACATCGACCTGCTCAGCACGCAGAACGTCGACCTGGCATCGCTGAGTGGTATCGCCTACGACGTTGGCTCGACCGCCGTGCTGGCGAACAACTTCCGCATCGAAGACTTGATGCACCACCGAGTCGATACCGACCTGGCGTTGACCAACGGCTTGATCACCTGGGTGACGGGCAATCTCTACGTTACGACGCCAGGCGGTGCTTCGACCGACTCGACCATCCAACGCGGCATCGACGCGGCCACGGCGACCAACACCGTCAACGTCGAGAACGGTACTTACAACGAGGACGTGGTCGTTACCAAGTCGCTCACGCTCCTGGGCGACCAGCGCAACGTCGACCCGCGCCTCGGTCGGGCCGGACCCGAATCGATTATCGCCGGCCTGGGCGTCAACGCCCCGGTTCAAGTCCTGGCGGGGGTCACCGGGGTCGTCATCAACGGCTTCACGATCAACAGCCCGGCAGCCGGCAGCGGCGCGTTCAACGGCGGCATCTACCTGACCGGCGGCAACACCGGCATGGACATCCGCAACAACATCCTCGAGAACAACACCGCCGGCGTGGCCATCGGTGCCGGGACCGACGGCAGTATCACCCTCAACCTGATCCGCAACAACAACCGGCCCGGATCGGGTTCGGGCAACGGCGTCGAGTTCTTCGCGCCCAACAGTGGTACCTGGACCGTCAGCAACAACCGCTTCACCAGCGGCAACGACAACGCCGACATCATCATCGCCGGCGGGTCGCCGGTGTCGAACGTCACGATCTCGGGCAACGACTTCGTGAACGGCACGGGCAACGGGATTGCGGTGTTCGCGGCAAATTCGCTGCAGATCCTCGGCAACAACTTCTCGGGGACGGACTTCTCCGCCATCAATATCGGTGGCGGGGTAACGAACGCGACGATCAGCGGCAACACCTTCACCGACCTCGACTCGCGGGCGATTCTGGTCCGGGATGCCGGATATGCCCTCGGCGCTCAAGGCCCGATCACGATCTCCAGCAACACCGTCAATCAGAACCTGGGGCTTTTCAGTGCCAACCGGTCGATCTTCGATCTTTCAGGCATCACCAGCACGCTCGCGGTCACCGGCAACACGATGACGCTGACGGGCACGCCGACGGGCGGCGCGACGGCCAACGGCATCGAAATCGGCGACGATGTCGCCGGGGCACAAACGGTGACGGGCAATACGGTCACCGGTGCCAACGGCGCGGCCTTGCTGCTCAGCGGTAGTGCCACCAACGGCATCGCCACGGTCGGCGGGGTTGGCGTGGGCAACACCTTCACGGGCAACCGAACCGGCGTGGACATCGGGTCGGGCACCCGGGCTGTCGTGCTCAATAACACCGTGACCGGGAACGGCACCGGCGTGAGCGTCAACGGCGGCACCGCACTGTTGCAGGGCAACAACCTCGACAACAACACCACCGCGGGGACCGCGGGCGGCGGGTTGGTCGTCCAGGGCAACGGCGTCGTGGACGCGGGCGGGACCACGAACACCACAGGGCTGGGCATCAGCACTGGCGGCAACTCGTTCCTCGGTTACACGCCCGGCAGCAACTACGCGATCGTCGACATCAACACCGGACCGGACGTCAACGCCCGGTTCAACGACTTCGACGGCACGACGTACGGCGACATCGAGGCCCGCGTGTTCCATCACGTCGACCTGCCGCTGTTCTCGTACGTGATCTACACCAATGCGGTCGGTGCGGCGGCCCCGGCCGTCGAGACGGTACGCTATCTCTCGTCCACGACCGCGCCGCTCAACGAACTGCCGAGCCAGCGGTCGTTGATCCGCGTCATCGACGTGGTCATCGACGGCCCGGTCTTCGGCGATGCGGTGGCCGCCTTGGGCCTCGACCGCGTGGGGGGTACCACCTACGACTGGTACACGGGCCTGTTGCGAACCGGCGACGTGTTCGCCATCGACACCCCGACGATTACGTCCAGCGTGGACGGGGCAACCGGCCGCACGACGTTCCGGATCGCCTTCGCCAACACCGGGGCGTTCGTCAACAACGACTTGGGCGCTGGTCGCTTCACCGAGTACGGGTCGCTGATCGACGGGAACTACACCCTGAACCTGGACGGTTCGGGCCTCGAGCTGCTGGCACCGGGTTCCGGCCAGACGGTCGCCAACAACACGACGAACTTCTACCGGTTCTTCGGCGACCTGTTCAGCACCGACCGGGCTGTGACCACCAACGACCGCGGAGCCTTCAACGAGGCCCGTACCAACCCGGCGTCGCTCTACCGGAAGTACCTGGACTTCGACCTGAGCGGTAACTTCGCGCCGGGTTCCAACAACGTGACGCAATTCAATAACCGCTTCCAGCAGGAACTGCCTGCCCCGCCACCGCCGCGCCCGATTCGCATCGACGGGTCGCTCCTGGGCAACACCCGCCGCGTCGAGGGCGGTCAACCGGCACCGCGCCCGATCCGCTCGGGCGGTCAGGTTCCGGTCGGCACCAGTCGCCTCCAGGACGACTTGCTTCCCTGATTCCTCCCGGCCGGGGTACGGTACTTTTCTCAGGAATAGTACTTGTACCCCGGCCGGGCCTTCATAGGATTGGACGGGTCGAATGGCGGGGTAGCTCCGCCGCAGGTGTGTTAGGAGTACAACCATGAGACCTTGGCGATCGGCTGTCCTGGGCATCGGCTTGGCCCTGGCGACCGTGCCGTCCGTACAAGCCGGCTTCTTCTACTCGTTCACGAACGTCGGCGACGTCGCGCCGAACGGGTCGCAGACGGTGAACGTCTTCCTGAACTGGGACGGTGCGGGTACCAACAACCTGGCCAGTCCCGGCCTCCAGGAGGGCGACACGGGCCTGCGCTTCAGCGCGACCGGCGGGGCGACCGTTGCGGTCACCATCCCGACGGGTGTGACGTTCAATGCCGATTTCACCGACTTCACGGCGGTCGACGGGCCGTTGAACTCAGGGTTCACGGTGAAGCCTGGCCTGACCAACCTGGCCGCCGTCCGACTGGCGGATCTCGCGCCGTTCGTCACGACTGGTGGCCCCGGTAACGTGGGCGGCTCCCCGACGTCGCTCTATATCGCTTCCTTCACCCTCAACGCGGGTCCGTCGTTCGGCACCGTCACGGTGGAGGCCGACCGGCGAAACCTGGGTGGTGTGATCCAGAACATCGTGGACGGTAACGGCACGAACCTGGATTCCTTGGTCACCTCCGGCTCCGCGACTTTCAATGTGGTGCCGGAACCCGGCTCCATGATGCTGGTCGGAGTTGCGACGGTCGGCTTCGGCTGCCGAGTTTGGCGGCGGCGACAGTCGGCCCGCACCGCGGGGTCGTCGGTGCCGGAAGTCATCTGACGCGAATTCGTCAGGCAACGCGAGACAGCAACAGGAAGCCCGGCCACATCGGCCGGGCTTCCTTCATTTCGTGCCGTGCCCGAGTGGAGCGGCCATCGACGACGGAAGCCTGTCGGTGCGGCGGGCGCGGCCAGCCCTAACGGCCCGTCGCTTCGGCCTTCTGGCCGTGGAGATCGGCGAGCGTCGGTAAGTTCAGCGCGCGGTAAGCCTGGGCGAGTGCGACGTGTGTGTCCCGATTCGGTGGGACGCGGATGAGGGCGAATTCGAGGTCGCGGATCGCCTCTTGCCACCGGCCCAGCTTCGCCAGGATTTGCCCCCGCGTGTCGCGGAGGTTCGGCTCGTCGGGCAGGCGGCCCAAGGCGGCGTCGGCATACTTCAACGCATTCGCCAGGTCCGGGTTCGGGCCGTTGGCCAGGACCCAGGCGAGGTTATTCGCGATGATGGGCGAGGACGGGTTCAGCTCGTGGGCTCGCTCCAAGTGCTTGCGGGCCGCGGCGGCGTCGCCGCGCTTGAGGGCCTCGATCCCGACTGCGAGGTGCGCCGCGCTGCCGGCCGACCCGGTGTCGGCGAGGCGACGCTCGATGATTCGCTTGGCGGCGAGGGCCGGTAAGGTGTTGCCGCCCGTCGCCGCGGCCAGGGCCTGGAGTAGCGGTCCGGACTCCGGGTTGATGCTCAGCCCTTCTTCGATGCGGGTGAGCCGATCCCCCGTCAGTTCCCCGGCCGGGCCAGCGCTCCATGCAACGTAGATGTCCACGACGAGTTGCCGGAGTCGCGGGTCGTCCGCCCGCTTGAGGGCGGCCCGAGCGACTTTGGCAGCTTCGGCGTAACGCCGCGCCAGGTACAACGCCTCCGCGTAATGCAATTGGGCGTCGGCGTCGGTAGGCCGAGACCGGGCAATCGGGGCGAAGTGAGCGATGGCGGCCGTGGCCCAGCGGCCGGTGGTGTCGGCGTTGCCCTGGGTCGCGGCGATTTGTGCCAACGACAGGGCCAATTCGGGGTGGCTCGCGACCGCTTCCGCCAGATGCTGCGACGCTTCGAACTTGTTCCCGGCCGCCAGGTGCAGCTGCGCCAGGAGGGCCTGCGCCACGGCGAAGTTGGGGCGGGTCTCAACGGCCCGCAGCAGGTGGCCGGCCGCGCGGCGGGTCGCGCCCGGACTCTTCTCGGCCAACAGTTCCAGGGCAAGCCGCAGGTGGGCGTCGGGGTGGCCGGTGGCGTCCTCCGGCGCGATTCGGTGGACGAGTTCGCCAGCTCGGTCGGCCTGCCCCAGCGCGTCGTAGCACCGGGCCAGTTGATAAATGTCGTCCGACTCGGCCGCGACGGCGGCGAGCCGTTCGTAGCGGACCCTTGCCTCCTGGAACTGCTCCGCGGCGAACGCCCGGGACGCCTCGGCGCGGTACTCGGCGATCAGGGCCGCACGGTTGTTCGCCCAGCGGCTGACGGCAACGGTCCCGATGGCCGTCGCCGCAGCTACCGCCGGTAGCCCGAGTATCAGCCCACGGACGACGGGACGATGCCAGCCAACGGCCGGGAGCCACAGGGCGAAGGTCCGCGCCCGCCACCGCAGCCAGGCGGACGCCTGGATCGCCTCGTCGGCCACCGGCCCGAACCAACGTCGCAGTCGCGGACTCACGGGACACCTCCCGGTCGGCCGCCGTTGGCCCCGATGGCATACGCCAGGTCGGCGACGAACCGATCCGCTAGCTTCACGTCCGCGGCGGTCGGAGGTAAGTGCGAGTCGAGCCGCACCCAGAGCCACCAGGCCGGTTCGTCCGGCCGCGCCGCGTGGCCGCTGGTGCCCAAACGGGCAACCAGCCGTTCGCGCGGCGTGGGTCGGGCCGGTAGCGGCACCCATTGGCCCGAGACCGTCGGCCCCGTCACCCACACGGTAGCGACGCCCTCCCGGGGGCGAACGAGTCCGACCCGCGCGAACGAAATGCGGCCGGCCGTCCCGGCGGCATCCTCCGCCGGCTGCCACTGGCGGACGACCCAGCCCTCGGCCTCGAGGGCGGCGATGGGCAACGACCGTGCGGAGGCCAGACCGGCAACCAGCGTCCGATGGCCGTCGCGGTAGGTGCGCACGGCCGGGTCGGAGCCGGTGGTCTGCCAGGGGCCGACGGCCGTGGGGAGGCGGCCGTCCGGAGCCGGGTCAACCTCCGGGGCCGCGGCCCGTGCGCCCGACCGAGAGGCGAGGGAAGCGATACCGATGCAGACGAACGCGCCGGCCGTAGCCCACGCCCATCGTTCGGAGGCGGCCGCTACCGGCTGTGGGGCCGCGATCTCGTCCGAGGGGTCGGACGCCACCGGCGCGCGCAGGGCCAAGGGGATGCCGAAGAGTTGGTCCGCGCTCAGGGTGAGGGCCGCGGCGCAGGCGAACGCGAGAGCGGCGGCGGCACCGACGCCCGACGACCGGGTGGCCACGAACGCCGCGGCGACGGCCATCGTGCCCCAGAGGAAGATCGCGGCGGCCGCGGCCATCGCCACGGTGCGGACCGGGCCGCGTTTGAGTAAGCCAGCGACTCCGACAGCAAGCGCCGCGGCTGCGAAAGGCGACCAGAATCCGCCGATCAAGTCGCGCGTATCGACCCAACCGGCGGCCGTCTCCAACCGCCACAACTCATGCACGTTGGCGACGCCGAACGTATCGAGAATCCGACCGCCGGCCGCCGCGACTGTGGTTTCGTAGGCCGCGAGAACAGCCCGGTCGGCGTCGAAGGGAAGCGGCACGCAGAGCGCCACGAGGGCAAGTGCGGGCCACAGGGCCTTGGTCAGCGCCCATCCGCCGGCATCCCAGGAGACTGCAATCGCCGCCACGATCAGCGATACGGCCGCCCCGCGCGGCGACTGGAAGACCGCCGCCGCGGCGAACAGCGCGACGGCCAACGCGAACGCACACGCCGTGATCGCACGGCTGCCGGGCTGACGCGAAGGCATTCCGCGGACGGCCCACCATGCGAGTATGGCGGCGGCTGGCGCGGCGACGGCGGCGAACAGGTAGTGGTCCCGCGAACCGATATCGATGGCCAACGCACACAGGAGCGGCAAGGCGGCCGCGACGAGAACAACGGCCTGGAGGATTCGGGAACGCGACACGGAATGAAGGCCCGTCACAACAGTCGGCTGCCGATTGACCGCGCCGTGGATTGAACGACTGCAAGACCAGTCACCGCGCGACTGGTTCCAGAATTATCCTATCGTGGAACTCACGACCGACTAGCGAGCCGGGGCGCGTCGCGAACTCGCTCCCGTCGCGATACGGCCGGAGTACGCACCCGCGGAAAATGTTTGTCCCCTGCCCGACGAGGCAAGTACACTGACCGACGCTCGCCCGTTTGCCGCGGAGACCGACCATGAAGCGAGCCGTGGCAATCGTCCTCCTCATCGGGGCCGCCGCTCGTGCCGATGAGCCGGCCGTTCGCGGTATCGCCCGCCAAGAGGGTAAGCCGGTCGCCGGCATCACGGTGCGGCTGCTCACCTACGAGGGCGAGACGATCTCCACCGCGGTGGCCGACCGCGACGGACGGTTCACCCTCCCCCGGTCCGCGGGCCGATTGCCGTACGCTGCTTTCGCCCGCTGCGACCGGCACGTCGGCTGGCAGCGTTACTTCCCAAGCTCCGACGATGAATTCACCGAGCCGGAGACCTCGCTGGCACTGTCCGCGACATCGATGGCCACTGGCCGACTGTTGGACGCCGCCGGCAAGCCGCTACCCGGACGAGCGCTCAAGCTCTCGTCGCTCGATTCGGGCAAGTCCGGCGACTACTTCGCGCCGCCCCGCGAACTCGTGGCGGAGTCGTCGCCAATCACCGCCGCCGACGGCACGTTCGCCATCCCCGGCGTGCCGGCGGGCGGCAGAGCGATCGTTGACCTGGCCGCCGCTGGCTACGTTGGCGCGCACCTGCGTGTCGCCACCGGTGAGCGGCGCGATTACCGGCTGGATGCACCGGGCCACGTCCGGCTCAAGTTTGACTTGCCGGCCGGCGCGGCAGCGCCTGCCGGGACGATTCGCCTCTTCTACGGAGGCGAAAAGTCCGAGCCGGAGCAGGCCGTTTTCGGCTACGGCCAGGTTTCGGTCCCGCCCGGCGACAACCCGGTCATCGGCTCGCTGTACCCGCAGGCGTATTCGCTGCGGTTCGAACTTGCCCGCGAATGCAAGCTCGTCGCCGCGTCGCCGGTCACCGTGACCGTCCGCTCCGGCTCGACGGCGGATGCGACCGTGAAATTCACGTTGGCGGCCCGGCTGCGCGGGCGCGTCGTGGACGCGGCGACGGGGGGCGGCATCGCCGGCGCCTTCGTCTTCGCGCAGAACGTGCGTAAGAGCCAAGGCCCCTGGTCGGGGTCGGGCCAGACCGACGCCGATGGCCGGTTCGATGTCCTGTGCGAGCCGGGGACACTGCGGATCTCCGTGCAACAGCAGCCGGCCGACTACGTCTGGGCCGAGGTGCCGGCGCAGACCGTCGAGGCGGCCGCCGGAGCCGACCTCACGCTCGCGGACTTCAAGGCCCGGCCGCGGGTGTCGGCAACCGCCGTGGTCGTCGATGGCAACGGCAAGCCGGTAGCAGGGGCCACGGTGCGCTCGGCCCACGACGCCTTTTCCTCCCGCGGCCGTGTGCCGCGAACCGACGCCGCGGGCCGCGTCACGCTCCGCCGCCTCGACCCCGACGACTTCACCGTGCTGCGGGCGCGCACGGCGACGGCCGTCACCGTGCAACCCGTCCGGCTCGACCCGCGCGAGACTCCGCAGCCAGTCAAGTTGACGGTGAGCGAGGCGGCCGCGTTCCGGGCAACGGCCCGTATCGCCGATGCCGACGGCAGACCCATCGCTGGCGCAACGGTGCGCGTCGAGTGGCGCTACCCCGGCGTCGGCAAGCAGGCGAGCTACGGCGGTGTCGGCTTCTTGGGGACGTACCACACGGACGCCGACGGCCGGATGACGACGCAGGTGATGTGGCCCGGCGACGAGTACCGCCTGCAAGTCGCAGCCGACGGCTTCGCCGCGACCGAGACGGCCTTGGTCCGCGGCGAAGCTGGTGCGACACACGACTTCGGCACGGTCAAGCTCGTCCGCGTCGGTCAGATCGTCCGCGGCCGCGTCGTCGACGCCGAGGGGACGCCGGTCGCCGGCGTGCGCGTCTTCAACGAGGGCGACGCGCCGCAGCGGCTCGAAGCCATCTCGGCGTCCGACGGTTCCTTCACGCTGAAGGGGTTTGCTGAAGGGCCGTGCTGGGTCTTCGCCCGGCACCCGGCGTACCGCTTCGCCGCGACGCGAGCGGCGAGCGGCGACACGGGAGCGACCGTCCGCCTGGTCGCATCGGACGCGCCGGCGGCGTCGGACCAGCCCGCCGCGCGGCCGGCGGAGTTTGCCGCGGCCGAGCGGGCACTTGCACTGCACCTGGCGACGCAGATGTGGGCGTTGCCACATGCGACGCTTCGGGGGTTTAGCCGCACTGTCTTCGACGGCGTCCTGCGGCTCGACCCGGAATTTGCCCGCAAATGGTACGACGAGCGACGCAAGGCCAACGATCCAGCCACCAGCGAGCGCGGCCACCTGACGCAGGTCGTGCGATGGCGCGACGCCGCGAAGGTGGCCGACGACGATCTCGATGAAGCGCTCGGTCTCGTCAGCCAAGTCCCGGCAGACGAATCGTTCGCATTCATTCTGAAACTAGCGAAGAAGTACAGCGCCTCCGACCCTGCCAAAGCGACGCGCTGCTTACAGGAAGCGGCGGTACGGTCGCGGGCACTGCAACGGTATCCCGTGACTTCGCTGGCCAGCGTCGCCGATGCGGCCATCGACGCGGGCCGCGTGCCGGAGGGCCGCAAGCTACTGGCCGAGTGCGTCGCGCGGATCGAAAACACTCCGACCGGGTCGGATCGCATTCTTGCCATCGGCCGGCTGGCCGTGATTCTGGCGGGCACCGACCTCGACGCGTGCCGCAAGATGCTGGCGAGGACCGAAAGCGCCAGCGAGTACAACCGCTGGCTCGGCAACGCGGCGATCGAACTCGCGGGTGACGACCCCGACCGGGCGGTCAAGCTGCTCGCCGAACTTAAGCCCGCGAGCGGCAGTTGGCCAGCACTCGCTCTGGCGCAAATTGCCGTGCGCGCCGCATCCGCCGACGCGGCCAAGGCCGCAGCGATCGCCGAGACGGTGCCGTTGCCGGTGTACCGCGTCGCCGCCCTGGCTGGTGTCGCGGCTCGCGCGGGCCGCGACAACCCGGAGTTGGCCCAGCGGCTCATCGACCGCTGCTTGGACCGACTTATGGACAACCCGCACGACTACAGTTCGTGGACCGGCGGCCGTCTCGGCCTCGCGGCGGCGGTCGCGGTACAGGCCCGCGCGGCCGGCTACCCGGATTTGGCGAGCGTGACGGCCCGCGTCCTGGCGTGCCGGCCGCCGCATGGCGCGGGTGGCGACGAACACCAGTCGAGCGAGGTCGCCCACGCGGCGACGATCCTCGTCCTGACGGACCCGGCGGCGGCCAAACTGCTGTTGGATCAGGCACCCCCGAAGGCCGACACCCGCGATGGACTGTTTGCCGTGGCCCTGATCGACCCGGCCGGTCGCGGCCGCGCGGCCGTTGACGCGGCGCTGGCCCGGGCGCGGGAGAAGTCAGACGGCGTCAGCGGCACGAGCCTGGTCGAACTGTTCGGGACGCTGTCGGCCGTTCCCGGCCGCGACCGGGTGTCGCAGTTGCGGACGTGGCTTCAGGTGGGTTGGCTGATCGACGGTCGGGGCGAGAAGTGACCAAAAGACCTGTCCCAACCGAGCCGCGCCCGCTGCGTGCGCGGCTCGGAAAGACGAACCGATGTCACCCCGGGGCCGATAAAATAGCCTGCCATGACCAAGATAGCGATCCTCGGCGGCTCCGGGTACACGGCCGTCGAGTTGATGAAACTGTTCCTACGGCACCCGCACGCCGAGATCGTTGCCGTCACGACAACCAAGGAAGGCACGCCGCACGTCGCCGACCTGCACCCCAGCCTTGCCGGACGGATCGACCTGCGCTGCGAGCCGTTCGACGCCGATGCGCTCGTCGCCCGCGGCGTCGAGGTGGCGTTCGGCTGCCTGCCGCACGGGGCCAGTATGGCGACGTTGCCCGCACTTTTGCGGCGTGGCGTGCGCGTCGTGGACCTTAGCGCCGACTACCGCCTGCGCGATCCAAACGTTTACGCCGAGTGGTACGGCGCGAGCCACGACGACCTGGCGCACCTCGCCCAGGCGGTGTACGGCCTGCCGGAACTTTACGGCGACGAGATCGCCACGGCACAGCTCGTCGCCAACCCCGGCTGCTACCCGCAGACCGCGATCCTCGGCCTCGCGCCGCTGGTGGCCGGGCGGCACATCGAGTTGACTGGGATCGTCGTGGACAGCAAGAGCGGCGTGAGCGGGGCCGGGCGGACGCCGAAGCTGGCGACGCAGTTCCCCGAGTGCAACGAGAGCGTGTCGGCCTACGGCGTCGGCACGCACCGGCACACGCCGGAGATCGAGCAGGTCCTCGCCGACGTGGCGGGCGGGCCGGTCGAGGTGATCTTCACGCCGCACCTGATGCCGATGGACCGCGGCATCTTCTCGACGATCTACGCGGTGCCGTGCCGCCCCATGACGGACGCGCAACTCCTGGAGCTGTACCGCGAATACTACGCGGCCGCGCGGTTCGTGCGGGTGCGAGCGTCGCTTCCGGCGACGAAGGACTGTGCGCACACGAACTACCTGGACCTCGCGGTGCGATCGGTGCGCGGCCGGGTGCTGGTGCTGGCGTGCGAGGACAACCTGGTGCGCGGCGCGAGTGGCGTAGCGGTGCAGAACTTCAACCGCATGTTCGGTCACCCCGAAGACGCAGGGCTATTGTGACCCCGGTTCGCGAAGACTCGCAGATGTGTCAGGTTGTCTCGAAATGCGAAGCGGCGGGGGGGGGCACCCCCCCCCGCCCCCCCCGGGCATAAAAGAACAGACAATAGAACACCGCCC
>CAZNSL010000001.1:23968-31983 GCA_964574975.1 uncultured Alcaligenaceae bacterium
GGCCCCGGGGTGGCGTCCGCCCCCCTTTGTTTTCTTTTTGTCTCCAATTGCGCCGGGGGGGGGGGGTCCCCGCCCCGCCCCGCCGCTCGTACTTACATCACGTCACTTGCTACCGCAGCAGCCGCTGGTCTTCTTGCCACCGCCGGTCTCGCAGCAAGTCTGGCCGGCATCGCAGCATGGCGAAGTCTGGCCGGCATCGCAGCATGGCGAGCCAGGGTAGCAGCAGGCCGCGCCGGGTTGGCAGCAATCGGCCTTCGCTGCTTGGCTGTTCGAGGCATCGCAGCACGGCGAGCCAGGGTAGCAGCAGTCTGCGCCGGGTTGGCAGCAATCCGCCTTCGCCGTTTGGCAGCACGAGTCGTCGCAGCAGGACGAACCCGGGTAGCAGCACGGGGAACCGGGGTAGCAGCAGCCCGACTTCGCCGAGCCGCCAAGTGTCGTCAAAGTGGCCGACAGGCCAGCCGCAAGGATCGCGCAACCGAGAATCTTCACCAACATGGCTATATCTCCGAATACTTGGGTAGGAATCGAAACACGCAACGGACGCACGGCGCGCATTAGCAGCGCAGGCGGTGCTGTGCGTGTAGCAAGTCGGAGACAGTGAGGAAGGGCAAGTCCCGCAGCGGGGCATAGGCCAGGGTGACCGGCGGCAGCGAGACGGGGGTCACGTCCGAGGCGATGGCTGCGATCGCGAAGGAGGCGTCGAACGACGCAGCCTTCACCGGCGTCGCCACGAAGCTACCGCATGGGGCCGCATTTTTCCGGCACGGGCAGTCGTCGTTGGGGGCAGGTACCGGTTTCGGCTTCGATTCCTTGGAGCAGCACGAGCCGTGGCCGCAACAGGAAGTCGTGGGCGCGGCTGGAGCCGGCTGGACGGCGGTGGCGAGCCGCATGGCCGTGCAGCAGCACAACCCCGGCCCTCCGCCGACGAGCATCGCCAGCAACAGTACTAGCCCACGACGCATCATTGCGAACCAGTATACCTCACCAGGGTGTCCGGCGGCAAGCCCATGTGATATCGGCCGCAGTCGGGCCGGTCGTGCAGCGAAAGTCTCAGGCCTGCGCTTTCGTCGCAGGCGGTAGGACCGCGTGGTAGTCGCGGGCAATGCGAGCCATGTAATCCGTCAGTAGCTCTTCGACCCGTCCCGGCGTGTTGGCGGCAACGACCAGGCCGATGTGCTGCTTCTTCACCAGGCGGTACACGACCTCCGGGTCGGCGAACTGCGCCGTGTCCGGCCACTCCTGACGGGCTAGCGAGACGACCGCGCCGGCGTAGTGGTCCTTGAGCGGCGGCAACTCGTACGGTTTCGGCTCGTCGATGGCGATTTTCGCCCACTCGCTCCAGAGATTGACGCCGGTAGCCGCCTCGACCATCTCGGCCGTGCACGCCCCGCCGACGCGGGCGCTCGTTTCGATGAAGTACGGCTCGCCGTCGGCGTGCGCCAGCATGAACTCGCTATGCGACGCCCCACGGCCGAGGCGGAAGCCAGTCAGCAGCTTCTCGTTGGCTTCCCGCAGCTTGCCGACTTCGGGCCGATCGCGCGGGAATGTCCGCGTCGCGTACACGCCACCGCCCTGGTACACCTCCAACAGCGGCGTGTGGTAGCGATTGACTTCTGCAAATACGACCCGCCCATCGGCTACCAGCGAATCGACGTGGTACAGGTCGCCGGGCACCATTTGTTCGATCAGGTTGAACGAGCGTTCGTCGCCGAGCCGGTCCAGCGCTCGCCAGACCTCGTCGGCGTGGTGGCACTTCTGGATGCCGATCGACGACGCCTCGGCCCGCGGCTTGACCAGCCACGGCCCCGGTACGTTAGCGAGGAAGTTCCGCACGTCGCCGTTGTTGACGGCTGGGACGAAAGCGGGCTGACGGACGCCGACGGCCGCGGCTTCGGTGCGCATGGCCAGCTTGTCGCGGAAGAGCCGGGCGTGCGACTCGTTGATGCCGGGCATGCGCAAGTGGTCGCGGAGGTGTGCGACCAGTTCCACGTCGAAGTCGTCGAGGGCGACCATGCGATCGAAGGTGCGGTCGCGGACCAGGTAGGCCACGGCGTTGACGACGGAGCGGCGGTCCTGGAAGTTTGGTAGGGCAAACACCTCGTCGATGGCGTGCCGCGGCCACGGCTCGTGTAGGTATTGCTCGGACGTGAGCAAGACGACGCGCCAGCCCTCGGCCTTGGCGCGTTCGAGGAAGCGGTCGCCCTTGTAATAGCTGGCGACACACAAGATGGTCGGTCGCCGGTCGGTACTCATGGCCGGTGGTTCCGAAACACCGTAGGGCCGCGGCGAACGCCAATGGCGAGCGCCGCGGCCCTGCGGATGGTGCCTGTTGGAAGTACGGGTCGGGGTGCGGCACTACTGGCCGTCGGACTTCGGCTCGTCCTTGACCTCGGTCTTCGGCTCGTCGGCGACGGCTTTCTTCGCTTTCTCGCATTCGGTGCAGCCAGTCGATTCTTCACAGCACGCCTTGGGCAGCTCGTGGGCGCAGCACGAACCACACTTGGTGCAGCCGGACGGCTGGGTACCGTCGGCCGAGGCTTCGGCCACGGCCGGGGCCGCGAAGTGGGAGTACGCGACGAAGCCGGTCAGGCCGAGCATCGCGGCAACCAGAACTCCGAGCAGAACTTTCGTCATGGTCCGAACCTCTTCGACAGGGAAGTACGCCCTCGATGGGGAGGGCCGGAATACCAACCGCCAGTTATAGTCGAGATCGCCGTCTGAGTAAAGCGGGAGGTTGCACGCAGTCCCGGCACTGCGGCGAAATATCCTACCAAACCCCCGGCGGCAAGGACAGTCCGCGCAGGAACGCCCGCGTCGTCACCGTATCGCCGCCTCCGACGGCGTTTGCGCCTAGTTCGTCGCGCCACAACCGTGCTACCTCCGGCGAGTGTAGCCAGTCGGCCAACCGCCGCAGTCGCACCACATCGTCGGTCGGATGCCACGCCGCAAAAGTGCCGACCGACGGCAGGTACTCCCCGCGACCATCGACGATACACTCGACGCGCCGCGACAGGCCAGCGACGACCACCTTGGGCCGCCGTGCCTTCGCCAGCCGACGGCGTAAGTCGCTCGGCAACCCTGTCGCGCTGACGGCCGGGTGCGCGAAGTCGCGGCCGAGGAAGCGGCACGTGCGCCGGCCCCAGTGGCATTCGCCGGGGTCGATCAGGCCCGTCGTCACGAGACGGCCGCGCTGCGCCGCCGGCCGCTCGCGGACGAACGGCACCAGCGCGTACGCTTGCGCCGCCGTCAAACCGGCCGACACGTCGAACGCATCGCCGAGCCGCGGCCCGGTCGGTGACGGTGGCGGACCGTCGAGCAGCACGCTCATCGCCGCCCACCAGTTAGGTGACGCAATCGGCCCGGCCGCCTCGGCGTCGCCGCGGCGTACGCGGCACGCGCCGCCCGGCCCCAGCACGACCAGGCACGCGAACACAAGCGCCCCACGGAAGCGACGCGACGACTCCGGGGCGTCGATCAGTACGGGCCGCAGGTGGGCCGGCAGACCTGCACGAAAGTCGGCCAGCGCCGGCGCAGCCAGCGCCGGCCGCGGCAGCACAAGCGCGACGCGGCCCCCGGGCCGCACGAGCGTCGTGGTGTGGGCCAGGAAGTAGTACGCCAGGTCGGCCGACCCGCGCACCCGCGGGAAGCGGCGGCGCAACTCGACCTTCGTCGCCGGGCCGACGCCGCCCTCGATGGCGTTCACGAACGGCGGGTTGCCGATCACCAGATCGTAGCACCCGCGAATCGCCAACCCATCGCCGACGCGGATACTACCGGCCGAATCAAATGCTCGCCGCAAGTTTGCCCGCGCCAACGCCACGGCAATCGAGTCGCGGTCAACACCGACGAGGTAGCGCGACGGGTCGCCGCCACGCCGGGCGATGCGTTCGCCAGCGGCGATGAGGAAGCGGCCATCGCCGCAGGCCGGGTCGAGAACGCGCACGCCGGGGCCGCACTCGTCGAGCAGCGGTTCCAGGGCCGCGTCGAGGGCCGCGTCGATGAACGCCGGCGGCGTGTAGTAACACCCGGCCGCCTTGCGCACGTCCGGCGTGCGCGCGAGGAGGTCTTCGTAGGCGTCGCCGGTGAGCGCCGACGCAGTGTGGCATGGCTTAAGGCGCTTGAGGCGGCGGGTCGTCACTGGAGCCGTTGAACTCCCGTCCTGCGGGCAGTTCATGCGTTTTACCGTCCGATGTACGCTTCGACGACGTCTTTCGCCTCCTTGAGGCTGACCCCGGTCTGTTTGCGGTATGCCGCGATGGCTGGGATCTTCTCCCCACGGTCGGCCAGCGCCCGTACCTCCGTCGAGAGGCCGTCGGCCATTGCATCGGGGACCACAATCCCGAGGTGCCCGATGATCAAGTCGAGCTTCGCCTCGATCCGCCGCAGCCGGGCGGCGTCCGTCGGCGGCAGGTGGTTGTCCGAGAAGAGCCAGAACACGGTAACGATCTCCAGTGCGTACTCCCTGCCATTCTATTCGCCGTGGTCGCGGGCGGATTGCCGCGTAGTGGTGGGTCGATGGAAAGCGATTTACGCGCGCCTCCGGTAGTTTTTCCGTGACTGGCCGTACGCTGCTGGTACACTGAGAACACGCCGGGCGACATCCCAAGCCGAGGCGAGGCCCATGAGCGAAGAAACCCATGACCCGGCTGACGGTGCAACGCCGTCTCACCCGTCGAACGAGGCCACGCCGACCTACGACTACCCCGGCCGGCCTGGCTTACCGCCCGACCTGTCCACGCTGTTCGACCCACCACAGGCGGACGATGAACTTGGCCGTCTCGGCGGCTACCGCGTGCTGCGCGCCCTTGGCCACGGCGGTATGGGTGTCGTCTTCGAGGCGGAAGAGGTTGCTCTCGCCCGTCGCGTCGCGCTGAAGTTGATGCGGCCGCAATTCGCCTTGTGCGACGACGCTCGGCGGCGGTTCGTCCGCGAAGCGCAGACGGCAGCCGCGACCGAGCACGACCACATCGTCCCCATCTTCGGCGTCGGCGAGGTCCACGGCGTGCCGTTTTTGGCCATGCCGCTCTTGCCCGGCGAGTCGCTCGCGGCGCGCCTGGAACGCGAACGGATCCTACCGATCGCCGATTTGGTGCAAGTCGGCCGCGACGTGGCTTCCGGGCTGTCGGCGGCGCACACCGCCGGGCTCGTTCATCGAGACATTAAGCCGGCGAACCTATGGCTCGAAGGGCCTGGGGCGGGCAAGCCGTTTCGCCGCGTGCGCGTTCTCGATTTCGGCTTGGCTCGCTCACAGACACCAGACGGGCTGTCCTCAACCGGGGAATTGCTGGGCACGCCAGCCTACATGTCGCCGGAACAAGTCGACGGACGACCGCTCGACGGTCGCAGCGACCTGTTCGCGCTGGGCTGCGTCCTGTACCGAGCGGCGACTGGTCGCCCACCATTCGACGGGCCAACCGTGACAGCGGTACTGCGGTCAGTGGCCGATCACCGCCCGCCGGCCCCGAAGAAGCTGCGCCCAGACTTGCCTGGCGAATTGTCCGACCTCATCCTACGGTTGCTGGAAAAGTCGCCGGAGCGGCGGCCCGTGTCCGCGGCAGCGGTAGGCGATGCCTTGCGCACAGTGTCCGATACCGCAGCCCGGCCGGCGCGGTGGCCGGTCGCTTGGGTTGCCGGGGTTGTTGTCGCCCTGACGCTGGGAGCCGTTGTGATTGTCTCGCTTTTGGAGCAGCAACGGGCCGGGGAGACGGACCGTGGCGGGGGGACGAACCCGCCGGCCCCGGTGGCGACCAAACCGCCCCCACCGCGAGGGCTAACCTTCGACGATGTCTTGAGCGTCCAGGTGGATTGCTTGGCTACGGAGGTGGCCGCGAACCTGAAGGACTATCCGGAACCCGTCGACGCGGTCGCAGTCGGTGACGCCATCCACCCGATACCTGGGGAAGTGCTCGACAGGTCAACGGTCTCGCGACTCCTGGCTGACTCGCTCGTCAAG
Organism: uncultured Alcaligenaceae bacterium; assembly: GCA_964574975.1. Taxonomy (GTDB): domain Bacteria; phylum Planctomycetota; class Planctomycetia; order Gemmatales; family Gemmataceae; genus JAXMAS01. The sequence continues at coordinate 29,922 of CAZNSL010000001.1, forward strand.
CGCAAACTCAAGGTCGATCCGTCGGCCGCGATCCGCATCGTGGTCGAACGCGAGGACGTTCTGGACATGGAATCAATTCAGTTGGCCGTGCGCCTGGCCGCGACCAGCACTCATAGGAATGGTAAGAGGCTGTTCGAGTGCTGCAGCGAAAGAACGTTTGCCGGCAACCTCTCCTTGCCGGACGTACTCGACGGGTTGGCCAAGGAATTTGCGCTGAAGCTGACATCGTTGCCCACGGCGGTCGCCACCGTCGCCGTCGGTGACTTCACCGGCCCGATCGCCCAGGCTACGACCGGCGGCGGGGGGGGCTTGGCGGCGACGCTGATCGAGTCGCTACGGCGGCACGGCGTCAAGGTGGCCTACCGGGCCGACATCGGCATCAAGGGCGAGTACGGCTACACCAACGACGCGACAACCGGCCGGCCGGTAATCTTCATTTCGGCAGCCTGCAAGGCCAAGGGCGGTCGGACATTGTTCGAGGTTCAGCAGCGCTGCGCACTCGAATAGCTGCCGCACGGCGGCCGTGACGCTCTGCTGTGAGTCGCGCCGACCGTCAGCGCCCCAGTTCCGTCGGCTCCGTCTCCTGGCCGATGCGGTCCACCGCTGTCACTATCACCTTCTCTGGCGCGGCCGCGAACGGCACCGTCACCGGCTTGGCCGCGTCGGCCGGGACGAGCCGTACGTCCCACTTGCCGCCGGACAGGCTACGGACGACGAACGACCGCACTGGGTCGCCCGCCGGGGTCACGCGCAGCGCACGCTTACCGTCGCGCTCCTGCCATGCGAGAGCGAGTTTCACCGCCGGCTTCGGCCCCAGCCAGGGGCACGCCGGCACCAGCGCCGGCTCGGCGTAGATGGTCGCCAACGCCTCGGCCTTGTCGGCGTTGCGCAGGATCGCTTTCATGCTGAAGTGGACGTTGCCCGGTTCCGCGACGATTCGCCGCGTCACCTTGATCTGGTTGACGATCTCGTCGGCCGGCCACTTGCCGGTGTTGGTGCCCGGCCAGAGGTGGCGCTTGGCCGCGTTCTCGCCGGCCCACCACGTCAGCAACTTCGGGTAGCTCTGCTTCTCCTGGTCGATCGGCCAGTAGAGTTGTGGCGTGAAGTAATCGACCCAACCCTTGTTGAACCACAGCTTCGCGTCGGCGTAGAGCTTGGCGTACTGGTCGAAACCGGCGATGCCCGGTGGGTGGCCCGGCCGCCAAATGCCGAACGGGCTGATGCCGACCTTTACCCACGGCTTGAGCGCCTTCGTCTCCTTGTACAGCCGCTCGACGAACTGGTCCACGGCCGCTCGCCGCCAGTCGTCGCGCGACAGCGTGCCGCCGCCCTTCTGATACCAGCCCCAGGTATCGTCGTCGGGGAACGGCGCGCCGTCGCCGTAATCGGGGTACGGGTAGAAGTAATCGTCCATGTGGATGCCGTCGATGTCGTAGCGGCGAACCACGTCGAGGAAGACGGCCAGCGAGTGCTTCTGCACGTCCGGGTTGGTCGGGTTCAGCCAGCGGTACGTCCCGTAAACCTTGGCGAGGTCCGGCCGCTTGGTGACGATGTGGTTCGCACCCGGTTGCGCATTCGGCGTCTTGGCCCGGTAGGGGTTGAGCCAGGCGTGCAGTTCCAACCCGCGGGCGTGGGCCTCGCGGATGGCGAACGCCAGTGGGTCGTACGCCGGCTCCGGAGGGCTGCCGGACGTGCCGGTCAAGTACTCCGACCACGGCTCCAACTCGGACGGGTAGAAGGCGTCGCACATCGTGCGCACCTGGAGCACGACAGCGTTGAGGTTGACCGCAACACACTTATCGAGGATGGCCAGCATCTCGTCCTGCTGTTCGCGGGCCGAGAGAGCCTTGCGCGAAGGCCAGACGATGTTGCCGACGGTGGCGACCCAGACGCCGCGGAACTCGCGCTTCAGCGGCGGTGGTGCGGTCTGCGCGGCGGCAGGGAGGGCGATAGCGGCGGCAAGCAGCGCGAAGAGGGCGCGGGACATCAGGGCAGCTCCGCGGTGTTGGGTTCAGGTGTGAGGTGGGGTAAAGCCCACCGGCCGCGGCCGGTGGGCTTCGCC
>CAZNSL010000002.1:0-29976 GCA_964574975.1 uncultured Alcaligenaceae bacterium
GTCGACCCCGGCACCATGAGTCCCTATCAGCACGGCGAAGTCTACGTGCTGGACGACGGTTCGGAAACGGACCTCGACCTTGGCCATTACGAGCGATTCACTTCCGTTCCCCTCTCGCGCGATTGTAACTACACGACCGGGAAAATCTATCAGTCCGTCATCCGCAAGGAGCGTCGCGGTGACTACGAAGGCCGGACAGTGCAGGTCATTCCGCACATTACCGACGAGATCAAGCACGCCGTGCATCGACTCGCCGGCGACGATGTCGATGTCGTCATCACCGAAATCGGCGGTACCGTGGGCGACATCGAAGCGATGCCATTTCTCGAGGCGATTCGCCAATTTGCCCTCGACGTGGGCAAGCACAACTGCCTTTTCGTCCACCTGACTCTGGTTCCGTACTTGAAGGCGGCCGGGGAGGCCAAGACCAAGCCGACGCAGCACTCCGTCGGCGAGTTACGAAAGATCGGCATCCAGCCAGACGTATTGATCTGTCGCACCGAACGCGAGTTAGCCCGCGATGACGCGGATAAGATCGCGCAGTTCTGCAACGTCGAGCCGTGGGCCGTGATCGAAGAGCGAGACAAGGCGTACTCGATTTACGAGGTACCGCTATCGCTCGTCGCCAACAAACTCGACTCGCTGATCGTCGAGAAACTCAACCTCAAGACGTGCCCGCTCGATGTCGCTGACTGGGAAAAAATCCTCCATCGGATCAAGCAACCCGCTCACGACGCGACGATCGCCGTCGTCGGCAAGTACATCAAGCACCACGACGCTTACAAGAGTGTGTACGAGTCGCTCCAGCATGCCGGGATCGCCCTCAACACCAAGGTCCACTTCCGCAAGGTCGAATCGGAGGACTTGGAGCGGGCTGGGGCCGAAGCCACGCTCGGCGGCGTCGATGGCATTCTGGTGCCGGGCGGGTTCGGCTACCGCGGCATCGCCGGCAAACTCGCGGCGATTCGCTATGCCCGCGAGAATGGCGTGCCGTTCTTCGGCATCTGCCTCGGCCTCCAGTGCGCCGTCATCGAATTTGCGCAAAACGTCCTCGGACTCGACGGGGCGAACTCGACGGAGTTCGATCGGACCTGTCCGGACCCGGTCGTTGCACTTCTCGACGAGCAGTTGGAGGTGACCGACATCGGTGGGACGATGCGACTCGGCGCATACCCACAACATCTGGTTCCGGGCAGCCTCGCCCACCGGGCCTACGGGACCGAGATCGTGAGCGAGCGGCACCGTCACCGCTACGAATTCAACAATGCCTACCGCGACGCTTTTGCCGCGCACGGATTCGTAGTGTCGGGAACCAGCCCCGACGGCGGGTTGGTCGAGGTCGTCGAGTTGAAGGGCCACCCGTGGTTTTTAGCGGTACAGTGCCACCCAGAATTCAAGTCGAAACCGACGGCCGCCCATCCGTTGTTCCGCGACTTCGTCAAAGCCAGCCTGGATCGCCACGAAGGCAAGGCCCAACCGATGCCGGTGCGCCGGGAAGTTGTGGCGAGTGCGAATTGAGTCGGGCGGCCAGTCGAAACCGGCCGCCCGCATGGAAACGCGCAGTTACGGCTTGAACTCGATCTTGTGTTCGGTCGTGCCGTCGATCTTAATCTTCTGGCCCTTGGCTCCGGCGGCTCCGCCGTTGAACCCGTCTTCGTGCCAGACGACGAGCATGTACTCGCCCTTGGGAGCGTGCTTGATCTCGAACTTCCCATCGGCATCGGTCACTGCGTAATACGGGTGGTCGAACACTCGCGCCCAACCCTTCATCCACTGGTGGATGTTGCAGGACAACGCGATCTGCTGCTTGTCGGCCTTCAGCTTGATATCGTACTTGTTGCCTGGGGCAATGATCGTATTGCCGCCCGGGTTCTTCGCACGACTGCCGATGTAGCTGACGTTATGCGCGACTGGCGCACTGTTCTTGACGACCAGGATCTGCCCCTCCCGCACCGCGACGACTCGCGGTTCGAACGCGCACATCGGCTGGTCGATTTCGACGGACGGCTTGTCCGGTTTGGCCAAACTTGCCGGCACCGGGGGTTTCGTGCCATCGACCTTCGTTAGCCAGACGATGACGTTCTTCAAACCCTTGTTGCCCTTGTTAATGTCGTAGATGTGAGCGAGCAAAGGACCTTTGGCGAGACAGTGTCCTTGGTCCTTGTCAACTTTCAGTGTGACGGGTGTTTTCGGCTCGCCGGCCCAAACCACCTGCCCTTTCAGCGACACGCCTTCGTCGGCCGCTCGGGCCGCCGGGCCGTCCGAAAACACTGCTGCAACGGCGAGTGTGCCGAGCATCATTGCGATGGAGTGCTTACGCATCGGGTCACTTTCCTCCGGTAGCCCCCGCAGCCGCGGTGCGGGCCTTCAAGATCGGCCAGTCCGCTACGTCGGGGTAGAACATCAAGAAATCGCGGCAGGCTTGAATCTGCTCCTTCGAGAAACCCTTCACCGAGGCGTGGAACTGTGGGTAGGGATTCTTCTCCGCATTCGCGGGGAAGTTGATCGGCATGACGGTCTTGAACGTCAAAAACCGCTGCGGGTTGGCGATCCAGCGTTCGGTCCAATCGGGCCGTAGTCGCTCGGCGGCGAGGCCCAATTTCGGCCCCTGTTCCTGCTCCACAGGCATTGTACCTACCTGGTGGCACTTGACGCAGAGATTCGCGTCGGAAACCAACCGATAAGCGTCGAGGACGTACGCTTCCTTCTCTTCCCACTGCTTCTTGGCGGCAGCCACGAAGTTCGACTCGCCACCCTCCTTGATCTTGGCGAGGGCGACTTCTGCCGCCTTGAGCGAGTCCGCGATTGCAGCGTCCTCTTTCATGTCCTTCTTGGCCTGTTCGACGCGTGCCTGGGCCGCTTTCACGCGGGCCTCGGCCTGGGCGAGTTCCTCGCGGAATTGCGACTGCCAGAACGGTTCCAACTCCTTGACCCTCGCGTCGAATACCTTATCGGCCTTGAGGCGTGCGACGTACTCGCGCGTCCGAGCTAACCGGTATCCTTCGTCGCGCTGGGCGACCTTCGGGTACGGTGCGGTCAGGCCGATACCAGGGTTCTCTCGTTTGTCCACCGCAGCGAAGTAGTCGACCAACGATTGAGTGTCCTCGTCGCTCAGGTTAAACTTGGGCATCCGAAGGACCGTGAGAGGTCGGATCGCGTGAGGTTGCTGGAGGAAACGGAAGAGCCACCCCGGCTGCGTTTTCTCGCCCTCGCGGACCAGGCTCGGCGGTGAAGCCGACTGGGCATAGCCACCGTTCGGATCGTAATAGGTCTTGTCGCGTTCCTGTAGGTACTTGGTCAATAGGTTTGCGAAAACACCTCCTTGGGCCGGGCTATGGGCCGTCATCGCGGCCTCTGGTAGTTGGACGAAGGTGTACGCAGGCAAATCCCGTACCTCACCCTTCGCATTCGCGAAGCGCAGAGCGTGCGTCAGATTGCCGGAGATGAAGTTCTGACCTTCGAAACCCTCGGCGTCCTTGACGATTTCGATGGCGCTGAGTTTCGCCGTCACTGTACCTTTGCCGTCGATCTTTCCGCCCCACACGTTGTGTTCGGAGTAGCGGTGGTCGAGACCGTACTGGTCGGCACTCTCCTTGTAGTCGGTATACTTCTTCTCGAGCCACTCGGGTGCCTTGAAGAAAGTGACCTCGTCCGGCTTGCCGTCTTCCTTCTTGACGAACTTGAGGTCGGTCGTCGAGAACTGGAATGTCTCCGATTGCAAGGTATGACATCCGGCACAGTTAAACTTTTCGAGAACCTTGCGTCCCTTGATCTCAGCGAGTTTGTCGCCCGACGGCCGGTTTACGAACTTGGCCGGCACCGGTTCGGCGACCAGTCCGAGGACGAACGTCATCACGGCCTCGCGGGCCTCGGCCTCCGCATTGCTGGCCCGTAGCGAAAACGCCTCGTCCGACTCGCCCTCATTTCGTTGGATGCGGGCAAACTTGAACTGCGGCATCCTCGTTCGCTCAGTCCAATCCTTGATCCGGTTGTAGTCGAAGCTCCGTGGCTCCTGCAACTTCAGGTGCAGGAAGCCTTCGCGAGTCGCGTGGCCGTGGTGGACCTTTTCGTAGAAGAATCGCTCGTATGGCTGTTTGTCGCCCTTCATCGACCACGAAGTCATTTGTCGTTCGGCAGGCCTGCCTTCGTTGGACTTCTTTTCGGCGTCGGTCAAATTGCGCCGCACATCGACGATATTGAAGTGTTCCTCGATGAAGTGTTCGGCATCCTCGAACGCGAGACGATCGGGGTCTTTCTTGCCCCAATCGTTCAGGGCAACGCCGATCGGCTTCGGGTTCTCGAAACCTGGGACGTTATGGCAGGCGTAACATCCGAGGTTAGCAATCGCCTTCTTACCGACGAACATCTTGAGCTTATCGTCGTCGAGTCGGCCAGCGAGCAGGTGTTCGTCGGCGTCGATGGCCTTGGCCGCCAATTCCGCCTCCGAGAAGCCTTCTTCGCCTTCGATAATTCGTTCGAGTTCGCGGGCCGTCAGGTTCTTGAGGTAGACGCGGGCAAGGGCCTTCAGCGCGGTTCGGTCGGGCGTTTCGACCGTTGGCCCTTTCCAGTCGGACTTTTGCGAGATGAGCCACAGTGCGATCTTATCCGCATCGTCTTCGCTCAATTGTACCGACGGCATGAGCGTCCGCGGGCTGTGGTTGTTGGGGTTGAGGAGCCACGACACCAGCCAAGCGCGGGCCGTCTCCGGCTTGCCGGCTTCGGTGCCGAGTTTGGCGGCCAGTCGGCTCAGATTCGGACCGTGGTTCGACTCGCTCACCATGGCCGGAATCGGCTTGTCGGCAAAGGTGCCTGCCTTGGCTGCTGCGTCGTGCTTGTGACAGGCCATGCACCCGCGCGTGTTGAACAGAAAATGGCCCTCGTCGACGACTGTGCCTTCCGCCTTACGGTCCGGAAGCTTCAGAGCATCCGCAGCCGGCAGAGCCTGAGCCCGCGCGGCGATTCGAGATTTGACTGCCACTAGTTCGCGTACGGCGTCCTTGCGATCCTTCTCCAATGTCTCGTTGCTAGCGATCCTGGCCGACAACTCGGTGACTTTGGCGTCATCCGCCTCCCGGGTCGCAGCGTCATCGTTCGCGTGCTTTTTGGCCTCGCCAAGTAACTCGCGGCTCTTGGTGAAGAGATAGTGGGCGATGGCCGTGATCTCGGTATCGGGGAAGCGCTTCTGCGCGTCGGGCAATGCTTCCGGAGAATTCGTCACCTGGAGGTAGTAGTGCGGCATCCTGGTATCCGGGCGGAACTCGCGTGGAGACTTGATCCAAGCTCTGGCCCATGCTTCGTTAGTTTTCTCCGCGATGCGCAGGAGACTCGGTCCGACTTTGCGTTGCGTGCCCGGCGGGTTGGCCGGATCGGCTAGTCGCTTCAACCGTTCTTCGGGGGTGAGTGCCTCGAGCGGCGGTTCTGGTTCGAGGCGAAGATCGGGGCCGATTTCACGTCCGGATTTCAGGCCGCTGATCTCATGGCAGCCGAAGCAGCCGAGTTCGCGCACGAGGTTGTAGCCTTTGACGAGTACCGGTGCTTCCACCTGGCTACCGCGGGTGAGGTCCTCGACCTGGTGGTGGCACTTCAGGCAGGTCGATTCGGCGAATCGCCTGGGCTGCATCCGGTAGTCCCAGAAGTGAATCGACTGCCAGTTGTGAAGTTTCTTCCACTCCCGTTCGGTCAGGACATCGTTGGGCGTGTGAGATGCATCGACGAAGGTCGTGGCGCTACCCTGGCCATCGTGGCACGAAGTACAGCCAAACTTCTCGGCCGAGTGGGGGCTGTTCGAATCGACGAAGAGGTCCAAACGGGGATGAGCGGTGAACTGCGCTATGCGCGAGTCAGTCAGCTTCACGGCTTCTGGGGCATATTGGCCATACGAGCCGTAACTGCCGTTTTCGATCTGCCGTGTCAGGTCGGCGATCTCTTTTTCGTTGAGTCGTTCCTGTCCGCGATTGGCGCGGTCGCGATCGGTCAGCGCGATGATCGCGTCGGTCAACTTGCCTTTGAGGTACGGGTCGCTGAGCGGATCGTCGTTGAGGCGACGGACTGCGTCGGCCGTGTACGAGGACTTCTCCATTCCCAGATGGCAGGTGGTGCAACGGTCGTAGCGGGTAACGTACTTGAAGCTGTAGTCGATCGGCAGTTCTTCGAGCGTGTACTGCTGAATGCGCGTCGGCGAGGCGAAACCGTCGATAATCGGCAGTGACCGGAACCAGTCGCCGAACCCCCACTCTTTTTGATTGGCCAGTTTGGCAAAGCGGTCGAAGTCTTCGGTCAGTAGCTTGAGGTGCGCCTCGGCGGCGTTAAGTTTCGCCTCAGCATCGGCCGGGCTGATCGACACGGCGTCGTATTTATCGGGCTTGACATCGTACGGTTTCAGGCGGGCCTCGTCGATTTCGAAAGCGAGCGATTCGATCTGCTTTTTCTTCTCGTCGAGTTCCTTGCGAATTACGTCTAACTCGGACAGATATCGCTTTGCAGTTGGTGTCTCGGGGCTGCGGTGTTCGACTTCGATGTTGTAGAAGCTCATCAACGAATCGTAGTCGGCCTTACGATTGGCCAACTGCGTTTCCTCTTTCGCCTTCTGCGTGACCCGTGCCCGTACGGACTCGTTGGCCGCGCCTTTCGCAGCGGCGAGGGTCGCCTTGGCCTTCGCAACCTCGGCCTCGGCTTCGAACACTTTGGCGCGGGCATCGGCACTGGGGGCTGCCGCGAGCATGGTGCGTTTCGATAGCTCTTCCTCGACGGTTCGAAATACCTTCTGTTCTTTCTTGAAGGGCCGGTTGTAGTCCTCCCAGAACATCCAAAACGTGGTAACGAGCATGAAGACGCTCGACGCGGCAAAGACCACGTGGAGTACCTTCGTCTGGCGGTATGTCTGGTCGCTCGCGGCCATGAGAGCAAATCTCCACTCACCTCGCCGAGTCAGTTCAGGCGGGTCTGGGACGGTCCGTCAAAGGTTCGTGAAGTACTCGGGGATGTAGATGATGTACTTCAGGTTGATGGTCCAGCGCAGGACCATTTTGATAGGCAGGAGTGCCATGAACAACAGGTGGATGATCATGACGTAGTAGCGCAGGAATCCCATCTTCGCAGCCATCGCGCGCATCACCGTGACCGCCAGGAGCGGTGGGACGACCGTGAAGTACGCGATGGTGAGCAAGATTCCTGGTAACTCGCGGATGAACCAGTGGAAACTACGCGGTTGTCGGCCGAATAAGTTCAACCAGAACAGTTCCGACAGGTTGACGTTGTTGAGGGGTACGACCTTGTGCGGGTCCCAGTTCTCGAAAAATCCGAAGAAGTTCCAGTTCGGCCCGCGGAGGAACGTGCCGAGGACGATCAACACGACCCAGAGCACGAGGAAGCCGAACTCCCAAACCAGGATCGAGAACGGACGCTCTCGGAAGGTGTAGTAACCGTTGCCTTTCTGGTTGTAGTCGATGTACGGCATCGCAATCAGGCCGGTGATGATCATCGTCGGTAGCACGACGCCGGCCATCCACGGATCGAAGTAGACGAGCATCTCCTGCAGGCCGAGGAAGTACCACGGGGCCTTCGATGGGTTGGGGGCTTTGGCGCTCGTCGCCGGTTGCTCCAATGGGGCTTTGAGTACGACCGACCAGACGATCAATACGGCTGTCGCAATCACCATGGCGATAAGTTCGGTATAGACGAGGTCCGGCCAGACGAGCACCTTCTCGTCGTCCTTCTCGAGCGGTGGCTTGCCCTGGGCAATCAGGTCGTCGTTGAGGACCATGCGACGGACGCCGAACCATGTGAAAAATCCGACGACGGCAAGCAGCATCACGATTGGGACGTTGTCCTCTTTCGCGATGATCGATCGGAAGTCGGAATTGGTCAACGACCAGCCGAATGCAAGGAGCGTCAAGTTCGTGAACGCAAACGCAACCGTCGGTGCCGTCAGCGTCTTGCGAAACGCAAACAGTAGTGCGAACGCGATGCAGGAACCAACGAAGTAAGTAACCGCGTTGGTCACAGCATCGATGGCGTGCGTCACGCGCTCCGGGATGATCAGGTGTGAGCCTATGGGCAGGAAGTAGAGGACGGCGTGGGCAACGAATGCTCCACCAACGGCCGTCCACAAGAGCGCGAGCGGACGGTCGCGGTGCTTGACGTAGTACCACGCAACGCCGAAATTCAGTAGGGCGCAGAGGATGTAGAAGACGCCCAGCCCGTTTTGCACGCCTCGGGTCAGTTCCGTGTGCATGGATTTCGGCCCTTCCGATCGGCCCGCCCGTGGCGGGAGAGTTTGCCTAGAGTGCGCCGCTGATCCCACCGTCCTTGCGGACGCGCCAGAAGTGGACTGCGATTAATACGGCCACCACCAGCGGGAGTGCGACGCAGTGCAGTACGTAGAACCGTAGGAGAGTATCGCCCGAGACGAACCGCCCGCCGAGTAACAGGAACCGCGCGTCGGACCCAGAGTGTATTAGCGGCACGCCGTTGACTTGTAACAGGGCCGCCCCCGGTCCTTCGTGCCCGAGTCCAGGAGTCGCGCGGGCCATGTTACTACCAACGGTAATGGCCCAGATCGCGAGTTGGTCCCACGGCAACAGGTAGCCGGTGAAGCTCAACAGCAACGTGAGTACGAGTAAGAGGACACCGACGGACCAGTTAAATTCGCGCGGCGGTTTATATGAGCCCGTCAAGAACACGCGGTACATGTGCAGCCAGATGGCGATGACCATGGCGTGCGCCCCCCAGCGATGTTGCTCGCGGAGGATGCCGAGCGTGGTCACGTCGCGCAATGCGAGGATGTCGTTATAGGCGTGTTCGAGTGTCGGCCGGTAGTAGAACATTAAGAGGACGCCGGTGACAGTCTCCACCAGGAACAGGAAGAACGTCAGACCGCCCATGCACCAGGTGTACGAGAGCGCGATGCCACTGCGCCGCACCGAGACCGGATGCAGGTGCAGAAACACATTGGTGAGCATGACCACCACACGGTTGCGCCGATCGCGCGGCGCGGGGTGGCGGAAGACGCTCTTCCAGACCTGCGTGTTGCGGATGTATTCACCGACGGACATTGCGGCCTCGATTTCAGCGTCCTGATTTCAGGTCTCGAATTCTGCTCGCACTTCCAACGGGCCTAAATCTTAACGAACGAGTCGGGGTTGTCCCACTGGTTCAACTCTTCCTGGAACTTACGGCTCTTGTCCACGACGAGTTGCCCGTCGTCGCCTACGCTGATCGCCCAACGCTCCAGTGGTCGGGGAGCCGGGCCTTCGAAGTTGATGCCCGTGATGTAGAAGCCGCTACCGTGGCACGGGCACTTGAATTTCTGGTCGGCTTCCAGCCAGTTCGGCGTGCAACCGAGATGGGTGCAGGTCGTGCTCAGGGCGAAGATTTTGCCCTGGTAGCGGACGATCCAGAAATTCTTGTCCTTGAACGTGTCGACGACTTTGCCTTCCTCGAAGTTCTTCGGATCGCCGACCTTGACGCGGTTCGGCGGTTCCGACAGCACGTTCGGAATCATGAACCGGAGCGTGCCAAGCGTCATCAGGCCCATGGCTGCCCAAAAGGTCGCCCAGGCAACGGTCCAGGCACTGGTCACCCAGCGGACGAGGAAGAATCGACGGTCTTCGACTTTGGCCGGCGGCTTCGCTGGGGCGGGTTTGGCCGGCATCGGCGGTTTGGCGACAACCGGGGCTGCGGGCGGTGTTGGCATCGGGGCGGGCAGGGGAGCTGCATCGGACATGCGACCAAACCTCGCAGTCGGGCCACGCGGACCCGTCGGTACTCCGTCGAAACGGCCGAAAGTACGGAGAAAAGTATCTGTCAAAACGGCAAAGGCAATGCCAATGTGGCGCGTTTCGCCATTCCATGCACGGGTCACAGTGGAAGGACACGACTACGAAAATCCTTGCATGCAACGAATACGACAACGCTTCCCGTCAACGGCAACAGGACTGACGGAGATTGTCATTTCCGGGAATCGTCGACCAGTCGCGCCGCGACGTTTGCCGATGTTACAGGGCGGATCGTGCCACGCTCGGTGATGATCCCGGCGAGCAATTCTGCCGGCGTCACGTCGAACGCCGGGTTGTACACGGCCACGCCGTCCGGCACAGTTTGGCGACCGAAACCGTGCGTCACTTCGCGCGGGTCGCGTTCTTCGATCGGGATGGCGGCACCACTCACGAGCGAGAGGTCGAACGTACTCGACGGTGCAGCAATGTAAACTGGGATGCCGTGAGCCTTGGCCAGCAGCGCCACGCCGTACGTCCCGACCTTGTTGGCCGCGTCGCCGTTGGCGGCGATTCGATCCGCGCCGACGACGCACACCTGCACGGCCCCGGAGCGCATGAGCGTCGCTGCCATGTTGTCGCACAGAACCGTTACTTCAAGTCCGCCTGCCTGCAATTCCCACGCCGTGAGCCGAGCGCCCTGGAGCAGAGGCCGCGTCTCGTCCGCATACACGCGAAAGCGCTTCCCGTCGGCATGGGCCGCATAGAGTACGGCCAACGCGGTACCGGCTCCGGCCGTGGCGAGGCTGCCGGCGTTGCAATGCGTCAGGACGCCGCCACCATCCGGCACGATCTCGGCCCCGTACCGACCGATGGCGTCGCACATCGCCCGGTCTTCCGCGTCGATGGCCACGGCTTCGGCAAGCATTCGCTCGGTGTCGCCGCCGATAGGGGCCATGCGGTTGAGCGCCCAGAACAAATTGACCGCCGTCGGGCGGCTGGTGCGAAGGTGTGCGATTGCGCCCGCGGCATCACCAGCCTGCGCGCCGAGAACGACGCCGTATGCCGCCGCAACACCGATGGCCGGCGCGCCGCGGACGCGCAGCATCTTGATCGCTTCCCAAACGTCATCGACGGTACGGCAATCGCGGAACGCGACCTCGCCCGGCAATCGCGTCTGGTCGAGCAGCCGCAGAAAGCCGTCGGAGCCGCCGACCCATTCGAGCGTCTTCGGAACGGCCATCAGTACTTCTCTTGCAGGATCGCTAGGCACTCGTCGTGCAAGAGTCCGTTGGAGGTCAGTACATCGGGCTTATGGATGGTCGGGACACCGGACCAGTCGGTGAACCGCCCGCCGGCCTCCTCGACGATGACCTTGATCGCGGCGATGTCCCACGGATGGACGCCGTGTTCTGCCATGAGTTCGCCCGAACCCTGGGCGACCAGCAGGTGGCCGTAATAGTCGCCGAAACCGCGCTGCCGTTGGGTGCGCTTGGCGAGTTCGATGAAGCAATCCTGCTTGCCGGCTGCGATGAACCAGTCGATGTTCGAGTAAAACATCATTGCGTCGTCGAGTTTGTCCACGGTCGAGACGCGGATACGCTTGTCGCCGCGGTATGCCCCGTCTCCGCGCAGGGCGCGAAACAGGTGGCCGACGACCGGCTCGTAGGCAATGCCAGCGATTGGCTCACCCTTGTATTCCAGCCCGATCAGAGTCGCCCACAGCGGGATGCCGCGGACGAAGTTGCGCGTCCCGTCGACTGGATCGACGATCCAGCGGTAGCCGGAATCCCCGTCGGTCATACCGAACTCTTCGCCGTAGAACCCATCGCCGGGGAACGCATCGAGCAGCAACTTGCGAAGGCACGTCTCGGCATCGCGGTCGGCGACCGTGACTGGGCTATTGTCGCTTTTCCAGACGACCTGCGATGCGAAGTCGGCCGAGTCGATATCGGGGAAGTAGTTCAGGGCGATGCGTCCCGCCTCTTGGGCCGCGCGGGCCATGAAGTCGTAGCGGGAGGTCCAGTCCGGGTTCATAGAGTATCCACCGGGCGGGCGAATCAGGTTGGGGTGATTGTAGCGATGCGGTTCGCGATTCTAGGGGACCACCCCGACGGTAGGGCCGTGGCCGCTGCATTGCCGGCCGCCGGTCATGAGCTGCGGGCTTACCAGGGATCGCTACCGGACGACTGGCCGGGCGTCAAAACGACCGCCGACCTGGAGGAGATTCTGGCCGATCCCGCCATCGAGGCCGTCATCGTTGCCGGTGGCCCCGGCGAGCGACTTAACCAGCTTCGGCGAGTATTGCAGTCGGAACGCTCGGCACTTGTTGTCCATCCCGTGGATGACAAGCCGGACGGCGGGCACGAAATCGCCATGCTTCTGGGCGACGTGCATCAGGTCGCGATCCCGATCCTGCCTGGGTCGGTGAGCGAGGCCGTTGCGACATTCGCAAAAACCAGCGAAAATGCAGCGTGGGTCTCGTTGGAGGTGGAGTCACCTGACGAACAGGTCTGGGAGACAGGTGGCCGGCCGAGCTTGCCCGGTTGGACCGAGTTGCGCCGGGCCGGTGGCGATATCGTCGAGTTGGCCGCATTCGCGCTGGCTGAGGAGATATTACCCGGCGACGTGGTTATGGTGCACGGACGGTTCGCCGACGGGCGACTGTTTCGCGCGCTGTACGCACCGCGGCGCTCGAATCGAACATCCATTTTGAGCGCGCCCGGTGCCCCGCAAACCGCAATCGACGAGACTGCCAAGCCCTGGAAGTTGCTCGTGCGCCGCTTTGAGGAGGCCGTTACGCGTCTTCGGGCCACACCGCGGGCCGCGCCCGGGGCCGGCTCGCCAGTCGATCTCCGCGATGGCCTGAGCTGGCTCGATGAGATACGAGCGCTGGAACTCGATGATGCGGTTCGCCAGAGCGTCAAGCGGCGCCGGGCCGTCGCGCTCGATTTTCAAGAAGCGAACGAGGAAGTTGGTTTCAAAGGGACGATGACCCTCGTCGGCTGCGCCCTCGTTTGGCTACTACCGGTCATGCTGCTCGTCGCCGCGTGGTTGCCAGGGCTGTTCTGGATTCTCGTTGCGTCGGTGTTCGGCTTTCTGGTCCTGCAAGTATTCCGCTGGATCGTGCCGGCGGGCCACCGGCAAGCGAAATGATCGCCCGACATCACGCAGTGGCTTGATCCCGTGCGAAGGCCGCCGCGCCGACTATGCCGCTGTCGTCCTCAAGAGCTGCTGCGACCAGTCGTACGCCGTTTGCCGCACCCGGCAGCGCATAGCGCGACGCAATCTCCCACACCCGCTCACGGAAGCTCTCGCCGAGCGCCCCGGCGACTCCTCCGCCCAGGACGATGACTTCGGGACTGATGAGGTTAATGACGCTGCCGATGGCCGCACCCAGCGCCCGCGCCGCGTCGTCGACCAGATCGACCGCGATCGGGTCATCTTTCTCGTACAGCGACGCCAATTGGGAGCTCTTGACCTTGGCGACATCGAGACCCTTCCATTGTTTCCTTGCCGCCTTGGGACTATCGTCCAGGCGCTCGGCAGCCCGCTTCATCATCGACCGCCGGCCGGCCACATCTTCCAGTGATGTCCCCTTGCGCCAGTTCAAGACAATGTGGCCGATTTCGCCGCCATTGTAGTTGAAGCCGTAATGCGGCTTGCCGTCGAGAATCAACGCGCCTCCGACGCCGGTGCCGGCAAATATGCCGAGTACGTGATTGGCTCCCTTTGCGGCTCCGTGCTTCCACTCGCCGTAGGTGCCGGCCCGGACATCGTTCTCGACGTGGACCGCCCAGGTCCAATCGGATGGCGTCAATGCCGTGAGATCGACGTTGTGCCATTCGAGGTTCGGCGCGAACTTGACGCGACGGTGGACCGGGTCGATCTGGCCGGGGATGCCGAAGCCCATTGCCCGAATACGACTGCGCTCGGCCTTCGCTTCGGTCAGAACGCTCTCGACGCAGCGGTCGATGGCCGCAAACACGGCGGACGGCCCTTGCGTTGGCGCGGGCGTCGCCTCCTTTGCGCGTGCTAAAAGCTTGAACGAGTCGTCGAATAGACCGGCGAGTATCTTGGTGCCGCCGAGGTCTACCCCAATCCAGAGGTCGTCAGCCATAAGCCAATCCGAAGTAGGTGGGCGATAGGACAACGATACTTATTTGCCCGGCAACTGGACGGGGCATTGGTCGTCCACGTCAGGCTCGTGCCAGTGACGGCCGTCGCGCGCCAGCATCATCGTCGATGCCTCCGGACCCCAGGTACCGGCCGCGTAATTCGGGAAGTGTTCCGGCGGGTTTGCCTCCCAACTCTCCAGGATCGGCATGACTAGCGACCAAGCCTCCTCGACCTGGTCGGATCGCATGAACAGCGTCTGTTCGCCGAGCATCACGTCTAAGAGCAGCGTCTCGTACGCTTCCGGCTGCGTCTCGCGGAACGCCTCGTTGTACATGAACTCCATCTCGACTGGCTTGAGCCGTAGCTTCTGTCCCGGTGTCTTGGCCTGGAAGCGCAGGTTGATCCCTTCCTCCGGCTGGATGCGAATGATGAGGGAGTTCGGCAGCATGTCGCGGGCGGCCGCAGTCGGGAACGACAGGTGCGGCACCGGCCGGAACTGGATCATGATCTCCGACACCTTGGCCGGCATACGCTTGCCGGTGCGAACGTAGAATGGCACGTCCTGCCAGCGCCAGTTGTCGATGAAGAACTTGACGGCCGCGAACGTCTCGGTCGTCGACTCCGGGCTGACTCCCGGCTCGGCGTTGTAGGCCTGGACGCGCTGGCCGCAGTGCCAACCGTTACCGTACTGTCCGCGTACTGCAACGCGATCGATCTCGTCGGCGTCGAACGGCCGCACCGCCCGCAGCACATCCACCATCTTGTTGCGAATCTCGTCGGCCTTGAACGAGACGATCGGCTCCATCGCCACCAGGCACATGAGCTGCATGATGTGGTTCTGAATCATGTCGCGCAGCGCACCCGAGTTCTCGTAGTAGCCTCCGCGATGTTCGACGCCAACGGTCTCAGCGACGGTGATCTGCACGTGGTCGGCATAGCGACGGTTCCAGATCGGCTCGAACAGCGAGTTGGCGAAGCGGAACGCCAGGATGTTCTGAACGGTCTCCTTACCGAGGTAGTGGTCGATGCGATAGAGTTGTTTCTCGGTGAATCCCTTCGCCAGGGTAGCGTTGAGTTGCCGGGCGGTGTCGAGGTCGCGCCCGAACGGCTTCTCGACGACGATGCGGGTGCGCTCGCGGTCATTGGCGAAGCCAGCCGCTTCGATCTGCCCGGTGACGACCCCGATGAATCGTGGGGCAATGGCGAGATAAAAGATGTGCTGGGACGCGCTGATGCCCCATTCTTTCTCCAGTGCGGCAAACTTCTCCCCAAGCTTGACGTAAGTGTCCGGACTGCTGAAATCGGCGGTTAGATAGGTCACGTGCCGGGCGAGTTCGGCCCACTTGTCCGCGTCGAACTTCGTGCGCCCGGACTGCTCGATGCCTTTGCGCAGCGACTCGCGGTACTCGTCGTCGGTCATCGGCTTGTGGTCCACACCGATGACGTGAAATCCCGCTTCGAGCCAGCCGTCTTGGCTGAGATGGTAGATGGCAGGGATGAGTTTGCGCCAGGTGAGGTCGCCACCGGCCCCGAAGATGACGAGGATGGTCGGTTCCGGTTTCGCGCTCTTCGCCATCGTCGATCCTCGTCGGGGAAGGGGTCACCGGAAGCATACGCGCCCGCCGCGTGCAACGCCACCCCTGGCGGCTAACGGTTCGATTGCAGGTACGCGAACAAATCGCGCAACTCAGCGTTCGAGAAGGCGTCGAGCAGCTTTTCCGGCATGAGCGAATGGCGGGACGGTTCCAGCGATTCGAGCTTCGCCCGCGGCACCGTGGCCCGCTCTCCCTTCGAGTCGACGATCGTAACGACCTGTGGCGACTGCTCGGCAAGTAACCCCTGTAGCAAACGCCCATCGCGGGTCAGGGCATCGTAGGAGACGAACTCGGGCCGGACGATGGCGCTCGGATCGACGATCTGCGTCAGCAACCAGTCGCGGTTGCGGCGGTCGATCGTCGTCAGATCGGGACCGACTTTGCCTCCGTCTCCGTGCAGCGTGTGGCAGTTGGCGCAGTGCTGCTTGAACAGTGCTATGCCGCGGGTCACGTCGCCAGTCCCTTCCCGGAGCCGGGCCGACAGGTGGCGAACGTGAGCCAGTTTCTCGCCGCTCGACTCCGGCGCGACGCGGCCCCAATGTTTGGCGATCAGCGTGTCGAGCGCATCGTGTCGATAGCCTGCGACGCGCCGAAGCACGTCCAGTGGCACGTCCTTGGCGGCGAGGCGGCCGGCGTCCACCGCGGCGAGTAACGTCTCTGCCGATTCCGGGCGAGAGGCGAGGACCGAGACCGCTTTGGCCCGCAACGACGAAGGGAGTTTTGGCACAAGGCTCGCGACGGTCTCGGCCGCGGCGCGATCGGGGACGCCGCCAACGACCGACAGGGCCGCGGAGCGCACGGCGTCGGTCGCGCCGCCGCGGAGGACGTCGAGTGCGACCGGCAGAGCATCGGACGGGTTGATTTCGCCGAGTAATTCGAGCAAGGCCGCCTGATCTGGCGAACGTACATCGGCGGCTGCCGTGCGAAGCTGTCGAAATGCTGCCCCGTCGCCGAGTCGCACTGCGATGCGAAGGGCCAGCATCGACGGGAGTTCGTCCTGAAGCGTGCCGAATGGCTTCGCAAGGGGCGGCGGAACATGGCTCAAGCGGCGGCCGTCGAGCGCCCGTTCCATGCCTCGGGCAAGCAGTTCGCGCTCGGCACGACCGGGGGCCAGTTCGAGTAGCCGCGCCGTCGTGGCAAAATCGTCCTCGGCGACGTAACGCCGGCCGAGACGTTCCAAGAGCATTGTGCGGGAGATGGGCGAACGCCACATGTCGGGTTGTGCGATTAGTTCAGCGACGAGGTCTTTGCCGCGAACGGCGTGAGCCTCGACGGCCCACCACGTCAGGAGCGGGATCATCGGGTCGCGCTCGTCGTCGGCGTGCGCGAGCAAGCCGCGGACGATTGCCAAGCCATCGAGTGCAGGCAGCCGTCGTGCGGTGCAGGCGAGTTGGTTCCGCACTATCGCGCTCGGTTCGGAACGCGCCAGTTCGGCGAGGTGCGCCGCTTGTCGCGGCGTCACATTCACCCCGTCGCCGAGCAGGCGAACAGCCCACGCTCGGACGAATTCGTCGGTGTGCGTCAGGCCGACATCGGGCGAATCGCCGTCGCGAACGCGCCGCCAGAACTCTACGAGTGCGGTGGCGTATCGCGGTGTGACGGGGCCATGCGGTGCCTTGGGTGCGATGCGGTATATTCGGCCGGTCGTCTTGTCCCAGTTGTCCACCGGGTCGACGTGGTTGGCCCGCTCGTCGTACCAGTCGGCAACGTACACAGCGCCATCCGAACCGACCGTCAGGTCCACGGGGCGGAAGTGCCGGTCGTCGGTGGTCAGAAGTTCGCCAGCCTGCCGCGACGAAAACGACGAACCGTGCGGCGTCAGGTCGTACCAGTAGACCGCGTTGGACAGGAGGTTGCAGGTGAGGTATCGCCCCTCAAAGTGCTTCGGAAACGTGCCGCCGCGGTAGACGATGCCGCCACAGGAGACGTGACCGCCCTTGAAGTTGGGGCAGGGGATGTGATCGAAGAAACCATAAGTGTGCGGGTTGTGCAACGCCCCGTGCTTGCCCCAGTTTTTGACGTAGTAACCGCCCTGAACTACGTGCATGCACGCGACGCCGCCGAAATTCGTCCCGGCAATGAGACGGGCGTTACGGTCGAAGTCGAGGCCCCAGATGTTGCCGCCACCCTCGGCAAACAACTCGAAACGGTCGGTCGGCGGGTGGTAGCGCCAGACGCCCTGTTGAAACTCGATGCCGCGGACGTTGGCAGTGACCGTACTGCCCTGCGCGCCGTAGAGCCAGCCGTCCGGCCCCCACTGGAGTGAGTTCGCGTAGGCATGGGAGTCCTCCGTGCCGAACCCACTGAGTACGACTTTCGGGTCGCCATCCGGTACGTCGTCGCCGTCGCGGTCTTCGTAGAACAACAAATAGGGTGGTTGGGCGACGTACACGCCACCGCCACCGACACAGAACCCCGTCGCTAGATTCAACCCGGTCACGAAGTCCTTGGATTTCCGAAACCGGCCGGTATCGTCGCGGTCGTAGAGGATGGTAAGCTTGTCGGCACCCTTCGGCCCCTTCGGGGGCGGTTCTGGTACCCGGTCGTACTTGGTTCGCAGGAATTGATCGACGGCGACTGGCGTCAGTCCAGCCGGGTTCGGGTATTGGAGGTATTGCAATACCCACAGTCGCCCGCGGTCGTCGAACGAGATTGAAACCGGCTGCCGGACGAGCGGCTCCGCGGCGGCGATCCGCACCTCGAAGCCATCGGGGACGCGGAAATGCTTGAGCGCCTTGACCGGCGGAAGGCCGGCTGCGCGAGCGACGCCCGTCGCCATTAGCACCAATAACGCGATGCGCATCGTGCCCCTCACTCGCCGCGCATTGGTCGTTCGACGCTATCACTCGGATCACTCGAACGCCCCGAGGCCCGGCCTACCGAGTTCTCCCGTCCGCACAATACCGTCCGCGATCTGGAAAATGCCGCGGAAGCGCTCGGCCCACGGAGCGTTGGCCGCGGGCACGTATTGGCGAGCGTTCGCTTCGACGGCCGCAACACCGGGAACGTGTGCCGCCAGCCCCACCGACTGCACGAGTGAAGCTCCGGGGCAGGTCAGGTCCTGCACGCACAGGAACATACCCATTTTCTGGGCCGCAGCCGCCAGGAGTACCGATTGAGTCTGCCCCTTGCACGCTTTCAGTGCGGCTCCCGTGTACCCCATGTCGCGGGCCAGATGCAGGCTTTCGAGGTCGACGAGCGACTCGTCGATCACCACGGGCTTGAGTGCCGAGGCCTTGTGCATCGCGTTCCCGCGGTCGGCCTTCAAATCGCGGCGCGTCGGTTGCTCGATGTAATGCACGCGATCGTACGCGGACGGTGAACGGTCGCGCAATTGCCCGAGGAAGTCGAGGAGGTAATCGACGTTCGCACACCGTTCGTTAAAGTCGAGCGAGTAGTGCGTCGCCCCAGCCCCGCCGGCGACGCGCTCGACGCCGAGGACGCGATCCACGTCCCAGACCAGGTCGTTACCGTTGAGTTTCACCTTGAGATGCGTCAGTCCATTGTACGCGATCCACTCACCGAGCGTTTCCGGCAGGCCGTCCCCGACGGGCGTTGTGACATCGCTCGGCATCAGCGGGTCGAGTGCCCCGACGAGGTGGTACAACGGCAACTCCGGTACCGGCTCACGACGGACGAAATCGCCCAGATGCAGGCCGCGGTACTCGGGGCCGAGATAGTGTTCGAGGCCGTACGGCAATTCGTCGCGGCCGTAGGTGTGGTAGCAACTGCGGCCGAGCAGCTTGCCGAAGCCGTCGTGCAAGGCCGCGTCGAACGCACTGGCTACGACCAGGGTCGCCAGTTTCGGGATCGGCTCCGGCAGGCCACGCTCGGCGGCCAAGTCGTCGGCCGCGTCGAAGATTGCCGGTTCGAGTTCGTGTGTGATATCGATCGGGTGGCCAAGTTCACTACGGCCGACAATTATGCGCGCAATCTTGACCGCGACACCGAGCATGGTGCCGAGCGTCGTCGTGTAGTCGAGCTGTTGGGTCGGCCATGCCCAGACGTTACCCAGTGGCATCGACCCGCGGCCATCGGCCTCACGCCCGGCCTCGTCGCGCACCTTGAGCTTGACATTCAGTAGCGTCGCCCGGTCGAGGGCGACACCGCCGAACTTGATCGGCGTTCGGTAATGGAATTGCTCCGCCTGAAACGAAGCGTCGGTAGCGCGAATCCTGGTGGGCACGCGGTCCCCTCGCGCGGTTGGCTGGCGAGTGTCCACGTCAGTGTGCGCAACTGGCGGCCCGGAATCCAGAGCGAGCCAGAACGCGGTCGCATCGCGACTCACGAGCGTGAGCCGTGTAGTGCCGTCCGTCGGTCGCCGCTTCGGGCCGAGGGCGTGTCGCCCTGCTCGAAGCGGATTTCGGAGAATACCTGGGTGAATTGCGCGCCGAGCAACAGAATGAGAGAGGCATAAAAGTCCCAAACGAGGATGACCGCGAGCGAGCCGGCCGCTCCGTAGGGCGAGCCAACGCTGAAATGGGCGAAGTACAGACCCAGCAGGTACTTGCCGAGTGTGAACAGCCCGGCGGTGACGGCAGCCCCGACCCAGACGTTGGACCAGGCGACCTCGCAGTCCGGCAATACCTTGAAGATCACCGCGAAGACCATCGTCAGCATGGCAAACGAGAGGGCGTGATTCGCAGACTGGGCGACGTGCGCGTCGCCCTGCAAAAGTCGGTCGCCAAGTGCCGTTAGCCCGGTGCTGGCAGCGAGCAGGATGAGCAAGAGCAACCCGGTTCCGAGAACCATGGTAAACGAGAGGAAACGGGACTTGATCCAGCCGAGTATTCCACCGCTGGTCTTCGGCGGCACTTCCCAGATGGTGTTGAGCGAGGTTTGCAGTTGTCCAAAGACGCCCGCGGCCCCGAAGAGGAGGACTACGAAACCGACGAGTGTCGCCGTCGAGGTCGACGCCGATGCCCGTGCGGCCGATAGGGTACTTTGGATCGCATCCGCAACAGCCGGTCCGACCGACGACTTCAACTCCTGCGACAGTCGCCCCTCCGCCGCTTCATCACCAAAGACGACACCGGCGATCGCCACGGCAATCAACAGCAGCGGCGCGAGCGAGAACGCCGTATAGTACGCTAGGGCCGCGCCCAGGGTGAACGTGTCCTTGGCAATGAACTTCCGCACTGTCCGGACGACCAGTTCGATGACCTTCACGACACCCTCCGAAATACTCGGTCGATGGTCGAGGGAGTTGCTCCCGTGCTCATTATCGAGGTAACAGAGTGGATGATAGCGTTCGCGACCGGCTGTGCGAACTGATTGCCGAACACGGGCGGCCCGTGTGCTCGACGCCCGGGTCGCTCCGGATGCTCTTACGCCAAACGTGCCCCAACGGCGGCGAAGCCATCGACGACATCGTGCGGTCGCTCGACGTGCCGGCCGTCCGTGCGCTGCTCGCCAACCCGGTGGAAGTCGCCGACCGGCCTGCCACGGTTGCGGCACTCACAGCGACCGGCTATAGTTCCGAGCGTGCTGACTGGGTGGCATCGAGTTGGCTTGACGCCCTCGGCAGCGAGCGGTTCGACCGGCCCGGCGTTTCCGCCGACTGGTCCGCCTGGAACCGGCTCGACGTATCGGCCGAGACCGCCGGTGGCACAGGCTCACATCAGCGCTCGATCTGGCACCTGGCCATTGTCGCGCTTGCCGGACTAGCCGGCGGGGCAGGGGTGGCTGTCAGCCTCTGGCGGCTCGGCGAGGAGGGCTTGATTGAGCCGTGGCGCGAGGCGTTCGACGGAATGACGTTTGCCGCAGGCGTGGCGTCGGTGGCCGTCCTCGGTGCGTTGGGCGGTGCAGCGGGCGGCATCGCGGGTTGGGCACTCGGCGGCGGCCGTAGTTGGACCTACGACGCCTGGGGCGGCACCTCGCTCGGCCGCCTGGGACTGGCCGCGCTCGGGGCGTTCAACATGGCCTCCGTGGGCGTTCTCGCGTCGCTTGGCTTCTTCGGTCTCTACGGTGTCTTGCCGCTCGCGCTCCTCGGCGCGGCATTTGGTTCGTTCATCGGGTTGTTGGTCGCCGAGCGGATTTCGAGGTTCTTGTGATGTTGCAGGTCACACTCGAACGACCGGGCCGATTCATCGCGGACACTGTGGAACCGCCGAAGCCGCCGCCAGGTCACGCACTCGTCCACCCACGCGCCATCGGCGTTTGTGGCACCGACCTCCACGCCTTCGCCGGCCGGCAAGCGTTCTTCACCTACCCGCGCGTCATCGGCCACGAACTCGGTGTCGAGGTCCTTTCGCTGCCTCCCGGCGACCACATCGTCAAGGTGGGCGACCGCTGTGCGGTCGAGCCGTACATCCATTGCGGCACCTGCAACGCTTGCCGGCTCGGCAAGACGAACTGCTGCGAGTCGCTCCAGGTTCTGGGCGTCCACATCGACGGCGGCATGCGCGGTCAGTTCGCCGTGCCAGTGAAGTACCTGCACCGTTCCGACTCGCTGAGCTACGAACAACTCGCCTTAATCGAAACGCTGAGTATCGGTCAGCACGCGATCGAACGTAGCGGTCTGCAACGCGGCGAGTCGGCGCTGATCATCGGTGCTGGACCGATCGGACTGGCTGTGACGCAGTTCGCACTGGCCGCCGGAGCCGCCGTGCGCGTCCTCGACGTGAATCCGACTCGACGCGCGTTCGTCGCTCGCTGGGGTGTCGAAACCATCGGCGAAACGGACGGGCGGCTGGCAGATGTCGTGTTCGACGCGACCGGGAATGCCAACTCGATGGAAGCGAGTTTCGCATACGTCGCGTTCGGCGGTCGATTGGTTTTCGTCGGCATCGTACTCGATAAGGTCCCTCTCGATGACGTGGTGTTTCACCGCCGCGAGATGACGCTGTTCGCCACTCGCAACAGCGCCGGAGCATTCCCGACTATCCTCAAACAAGTCGAATCGGGCGCGATCGACACATCGGCGTGGGTGACGCACCGGATGAAATTGCGCGACGTTCCGACACAATTCCTGCAACTGCCGACGATGCCGGGTCTGGTCAAAGCGATTGTCGAGGTGGACGATGCGGATGCGTGAGTTCGGCCGCACGGGATTGAAGGTGTCGTCGATTGGCTTCGGTGCAGCCCCCGTCGGCGGCCACTACGGCGACGTGGACGACGTTGGCCACATCGCGGCCGTGCGGCATGCCATCGACCGTGGCATCAACATCATCGACACTAGCCCCTACTACAGCGGCACGCGGAGCGAAACACTGCTTGGGCAAGCGCTCGCCGACGGCTACCGGACCAAGGTGATCCTCTGTACGAAGGCGTGTCGCTACGGGCGCGACGAATTCGACTTTTCAGCCAAGGCAATGTTGACGGGTCTCGATGACTCCTTGAGGCGGTTGCGCACGGAGTACGTCGATGTTTGGCACGCCCACGACATCGAATTCGCCACCGATTACGAGCAGGTGTTCACTGAGACTGCGGACGCTCTGCACCGGGCGAAGGCCGCTGGCAAGTGCCGCTTCGTCGGCATGACCGGGTATCCACCAGAGTTGCTCGCACGGGCGGTGGCGCGATGTCGACTCGACGCCGTGTTGAATTACTGCCATTACTCGCTGTGCAACGATCGGATGTTGTCGCAACTGGTGCCGGTCGCCGCCGCAAATGGCGTCGCCGCTTGTAACGCCAGCGCCCTGATGATGGGGTTATTCGCCAGCAAAGGGCCGCCGGCATGGCACCCGGCACCGGAGCGGCTCAAGGACGCGTGCGCGCGAGTCGTGGCGTTGTGTCGCGCTCGTGGCGTCGCTCCGGAGGAACTTGCGTTGCGGTACGCCCTGGCCGACGAACGGATCGCCACGACGTTCGTCGGCATGAGTAGTATCGCTGAGGTGGATACAAACTTGCGAGCGCTCGACGATTCGCCGGACCCGGAGTTGCTAGTGGAAGTCCGAACGATCCTCGAACCGGTGTTCAACGCCGAGTGGCCGAGCGGGAATTGGCGAGGCGAACGGCTAGCGGAGCATCCGAAGTGAGGTCGATGACACGTCCGCGCGGTACTCGGTTTCCGCGAGACCCGCGAAGAGATCGGCCGGCAGTTCGAGCGATTCAACGCCAACGAACATACCGCACCCGTTGACCCTGCCGGCCACGAGGAAGCCGCACCGCCGACTGCGAATGTCCTCGAACGCGGATTGCATTGCTCCTTCGCCACCGTAGTAATGTGGCTGCGCCACCCGCTCCGCGGTGTCTGCCCCGACTACGAACGTTGCCTCGGGAAAGAGCCGCGCCTTCCCGACGAACGTTGGCTCGCGCGTCAGCCAAACGGGGGCCAGCCGCTCGAACTGCCGCAAGCGCCGCCGCACCACGTTTTCGCCGAGTGGCGGCTTGTCGGCGTTGAAGACACTAATCTCAAACGCCGCGGGCCGTCCGAGTTTCTGGGCCGCCACCACGGCGAGTTGCCGGTGGCCCTCGTGGAGCGGGTTGAACGAACCGCAAACGAGGACGGCCGGCGACGCCTCATCGGGAGTCAGCCGGCCGTCGGGCATTTGGCACAGGCGCGGCAATCGACCACGCAATAAATCGGCAATCATCCGTCCATTGCCAGGATGGCGGCCTCGGCACTGCGGATGACGAGTATCGCATCGGCGGCCGTTTCTGCGTCGCGGAGCGTGTCGAGGAAGCCGGGCCGAAGGATCAACCGCGAGAGCCGGGCAAGGACTCGCAGGTGAGTGCGTTCATCCCGACTCAACACGATGAAAAACAGGTCCGTCAGCCCCCCGCGCGGCGCGCCGAACGGGATGCCGGAGAGCGTCCGGCCAAACGCGACCAATGCCTCACCGAGCGCGTCGGCAAGCGGTCGACGCGGGTGCAGGATGGCCACGCCGTTTTCCTGCGCGGTACTGGCCATTTCCTCGCGGGTGAAAACGGCGTCGAGGATCGCCTGTGGGTCGTACACTTGCCACGACTGCTCGGCCAGGCGGACGAGTTCGCGCGGCACAGACGCCGCAGTGCGTGCAGGTAACGGAACTTCGACACACGCCGGCTGTAGGAGGGTACTCAGCAGCGGCTCCGTCGGTTCCGGGTGCGTCTCCTCGAGGTTGCGTAGTTGCTCGTCGTCGAGACCGGGCATTTCCCGTTCGAGCCAGTTCTGAATCTCGGCGCGGTGAAACCGCCACTCGCCGGCAACCTTGCGACCTGGCAAAGTACCCTTGACGGCCAGTTTGCTCAACTCGCGGGCATCGCGGCGGAGCAAACCGGCCAGTTGGTTCAGGTCTAACGTCTCGCTCCCCATGTCTTCCCTCAATCGTGCTTGCCCGGTAAACCGGGAAGGTCGAAGCCGGCCCCTCCCTTGAGCAATTGTAGGCGAGCTTGCGTCTGTTGGCTGAGGCCGTGAATCCGGATGAACCCTTGGGCAGCCGACTGGTCGTAGTCGCTACCCTCGTCGTAGGTCGCTAATTTCTTCGAATACAGGCTGTGTTCGCTCTTGCGGCCGACGACTGTTGCCTTTCCCTTATACAGTTTGACGCGCGTCGTGCCCGAAACGAATCGCTGATTGCTGGCGACGAATGCGAACAGGTCCTGGTGGAAGGCGCTGAACCACAGGCCGTTGTAGATCAGGTCGGCGTACTCCTGGGCGACGATCGTCTTGAAGCGACTCGCCTGCTTCGACAGGCAAAGCGTCTCAAGCTCGCGGTGTGCATCGTGCAGGATGACGGCCGCCGGAGCCTCATATAACTCGCGAGACTTGATGCCGACCAGTCGATTCTCCACATGGTCGATTCGACCAACACCGTGCTTGCCGCCAAGTGCGTTCAACCGCTCGATGAGCGCGACACCATCCATCGCGTTTCCGTCGAGCGCAATCGGGACGCCGTGCCGAAACTCGATTTCCACATAAGCCGGCTCGCTCGGGGCCTTCACGGGATCGGACGTCCAAGCGTATGCCTCGGCCGGGGGTTCGTCCCACGGGTCTTCGAGAACGCCGGCTTCGCACGAACGGCCGAATAGGTTCTGGTCGATTGAGTACGGGCTTTCCGGCTTCGCTTCGACCGGAATCTTGTGCCTCGCAGCGTATTCGATGGCCGCGGGCCGGGTCATCGACCATTCGCGCACCGGGGCGATGATCTTCAGGTCGGGTGCGAGCGTCTGGAACGTCACATCGAAGCGGACCTGGTCGTTGCCTTTGCCGGTACATCCGTGGGCCACGGCCTTCGCCCCGTGGTCTCGGGCTGCATCGACCATCAGCTTCGCAATCAGCGGTCGGCCGAGCGCGGTGGCTAGCGGGTACTTGCCCTCGTACAGTGCCCCAGCCATCAGGGCCGGAAACACGAAGTGGTCGACGAAAAGGTTTTTGGCGTCGATGGCGACGGCATCGACCGCGCCGGTCGTGAGGGCTTTGCGGCGAATGGCCTCGATATCTTCGCCCTGTCCGAGGTCGACCGTGAAGGTGACAACATCGAGGCCGTACTTCTCGCCGATCCACGGCACCATGACCGAGGTGTCGAGTCCGCCGGAATACGCCAGAATGACCTTGTCGCGCGCCATGAACGTCCCCACCGTGTCGGCCGTGTTTGCCGACATTCTAGAACGGTAATCAATCGTGTCACCCGATGAAACATCAACTTCGGCAAGGTCGCCGTGCCTTCGCTTGCCTCGGGGCATTCTAACCGCAATTCTGGCGCAGGCGGATGCGGAACGGCCCAACGAATGCTGTGGCGTTCTGGCAGGTGGACCTGACGGTCTCGTGCGGAGGCACTACCCATTGCCGAACGTACTCGCTAGTCCGGTCGAGTTCGAGTCGGAACCGCGCGCGATGTTCGACGCCGTTAAGGACATGCGGTCGAACGATTGGGACGTATTGGCCGTTTACCACTCGCACCCGACGACAGCCGCAGTGCCCAGCCGTACTGACCTGGCTCGAAGCTACGGCACAGGCGTCGTCAACGTCATCGTGTCGCTCGTCACAGCGCCGTCAGACGTGCGGGCATGGCTATACGCGGACGATGGCCCTCACGAGATTGCCTTTGAGTGTATCGAGCCGTGAGGAGCCTTCGGGCGGATACGAATGTTCAGCATTTCGACGACGACGGCGAACGCCATGGCGAAGTAGATGTAGCCCTTATTCAGGTGTTGCCCGAGCCCTTCGGCGACCAGCAGAACGCCAATCAGGATCAGGAAGCTGAGAGCGAGAATTTTGATGGTTGGGTGCCGTTCCACGAAATTGCTGACGGTACCCGCGAACACCAGCATGACGATGACGGCCACGATCACCGCCGCGGACATGATGTAGATGGGCAGGATTTCGACGCCAAACAGAACCTGGTTCGGCACCGGATGACCGCTCTTATCGGTCGTGTTGACCATACCGATGGCCGTGATGACCGAGTCGAGCGAAAAGATGATGTCCATGATGGCGATGTTCACGATGACGCCCAGGAAACTCGCCCTTGCTCGTCCCGCCTTGGCAGCATCGGCTTCGGCGTGCTCGAGCTTGTCGTGGATTTCGTGGACGCTCTTGGCGATGAGAAATAGACCGCCGACTATCAGGATCAGGTCGCGGATCGAAACCTCACGCGCCTCCACGTTATCGAAGAACGGTAGTTCGGGAATCGTAAACAGCGGACTGGTCAGGCGAAGAATGTAACTCAGCGATGCAAGTAACACGAGTCGGGAAATCAGGGCCGCGGCGAGTCCGAGACGGCGGGCGCTCGGCTGTTGACTAACCGGTAAACGCGCGGCGACTATGGCGATGAAGATGATGTTGTCGATCCCGAGGACGATTTCCAATGCCGTGAGGGTGAGTAGGGCAACGACGAGTTCGAGCATAGTGCCTCACATAGTCGGAACGCGGTTCGACCCGCGAATGGTTATACGGGCGAAGCGAGCAGCGTGAAAGCACAAGATGCGAACCCCGCATCGACAAAGCAAGGTACAAGTACCACGGGCGCTTGCACGGCTACCCCCGACTCCGGTACACTGGAGGACGGAATGGGGGGAACATCGTGCGACCACTTCATCTTGCCGCGGTTACCGTCTTGACTCTGGTCGGACCAGTGTGGCCACAGGTTCCAACGCCACCACTGGCGACACGCGAGATTGTCGCTGCCCTAATCGACACGCTCCGCGACCCCGATGTAGAGGTCCGCACCTATTCTGCCGTTGCACTTGCAGCAGTGGGAACCGAAGCCGTCGATCCCCTCATCGTCACGTTGGCCGACAAGAACCCGTCGGCTCGTGCCTATGCCGCTTATTCCCTCGGCGTCATGGGTAGCCCCGCAGCCCCCAGCATCGGCCCGCTCGTGAAGACCCTCAAGGACGAATCGACTGACGTGCGGCGGCAAGCCGCACAAGCGCTGAGCCGAATTCTGTCGGCTCAGAAAGTATCAACGGGTACCCTGCTTTCTCCGGCACCGCGGCCGTCCGAGATGCCGCCGTCACCGATGTT
This sequence comes from uncultured Alcaligenaceae bacterium, assembly GCA_964574975.1. Lineage (GTDB taxonomy): Bacteria > Planctomycetota > Planctomycetia > Gemmatales > Gemmataceae > JAXMAS01. The sequence goes on from CAZNSL010000002.1 coordinate 27,819, forward strand.
TCCAGCCCCGGCAGGTACGGGCCGGTGAATCGACTATCAACGATCGCTGTCGTCGTGTGTGTATGCGCCGCACCGTCGCAAGAGCGACTGTCGCACCGCGAAATTCCGCACAACCGGAACTTCGACGTGAAACGGGCGTTCGACGAAAAGTTCAAGAACGCTCAGATTCGCGGCGAAGTCGATGCGCTCCTGAGGCAGTTGGGCCAAGGGCAGGGCGGCGCATTGGCCGAGCAACTGCGCAAGATGGTCGAGAACGACCCGACTTTGCTGGAAAAAGCCCGCGAGATGCTCGGTTCGAACGATCCTAAGACGCGCGAACTAGTCCGCGGGGCGATCGATGGCGCGTTGAAGGGTAACCCCGACCTCGGCAAGCTGAACCTTTCGCCGGAGGAAATGCAGCGCCAGATTCAACAAGCATTCGGCAACGGGCGGTTGAAGGAGACCGTCGGTTCGTCGAGTCGATTGGATTCTCGACAGTCGGTAGCGAACGAAGATAACCGCCGAGCGTGGGCGCGAGACCTCGCTGCGTGGGCGGAGCGGATGAACAAGAACCGGCTCGCGGAACCATTGCGGAACTCCGCCGCGGTCAACGGACTGCTCAACGACTTGACGAAAGCCGGCCTCGAATCCGCGAAATCGGGGCGGACGGGTGAAGGGCTGGACGCCCAGTTGTCGCAATGGCAGGAGTATTTGCAAACTGCCCGCGACTGGCTCCCAGACGAAGTGCCGTCGGCGTTGCGCGAGAGACTCAACAGTCTCGATCTGCCGACACCGGACTTCTCCGCGCCGCACTTCGACGCGCCGGCCGGACTTGGAAGATTTCCGGCACCAGCAATCAGTGGCATCGCCGACTTACTCCAGTACGCGGCCTACGTCGCTGCCGCCGTGGCGGCGCTCGTCCTGCTGCGCCGGTTGCGACCGTCGGCCGGCGTCGCCAATCGCCGTAGGAGCGAATTGGTTGCATCGCTCGACGCCGACACACTCGCCAATGGTGCGGACCTCATCCGGGCCTTCGAGGCGCTAGCACTGCTTCGTCACGGCGAACCGGCACGCACCTGGCATCACCGAGCCACGGCTGCCGGCTTTGCCGCCGATGAACGGGACGCCGCTGACCGCCTCGCCGGCCTATACGAATCGACACGATACGCGCCGGAACAGCCGGAGCCGACCGCCGACCAGTTGGCCGCCGCCCGCCGTGACTTGGCCCGACTTGCGGGGGCCATATGAGGACAGCATTCGTCGTTGCACTCCTGATCGCATCGGATGTTGTGGCTCAGGTGCCGTCGCGCGGCGAGTTTTGGAAGGGGACGCACGCCTTCCGGGGAATCCTCAACAAGGAAGGTGTGAGTTCCGTCGTCAGCTTCGATGAGTTGACCGCGGAGCCAGCTCGCTCCATATTGATCGTCCTCGGTCGTACCGATCGACTCAACGAGTTTTGCGCGTCGGGCGAGGCCACTCGGTTCATGCGCAACGGCGGCGCAATCATGTTCGCCACCGACCGGCGCACCGAACCAGCAATCCACAGCACATTCTGGCTGCGAGTCAGCGGTGAAACCATCCGTTCGCCACGACACTGTTACCGCGAGAACAGCAGGGATCAACACCCGATGCGGGAATGTCCATTGCTGATGGAAGCCACTGGTCGCGGCAAACGCCACCCGATCTTTGCCGGCCTACCGACCGAGCCGGACGAACTCGTCATTGCGACTAACCTTCCAAGTTTCTTCAGCGACATCGGTCTGCCGTTCCCGCTCGCCAATTTGCCGGGCTACCGCACGTTTTGGTTCGGGCAACGGTCAGTACAAATGCCAATTCCGTTCGCCTTCGGCGACGACTACCGCGGCGGCGGCCGCTACCTGGCGTTGGCCGACCACAGCTTGTTCATCAACGACATGATGCTCCAGCCGGACACACACAACTTTCCCTTCGCGGAAAACGTCGTCCGCTGGCTTTCCGACGGTGGGCGGCGCGACCGAGCGTTGCTTTACGAAGACGGTGCGGTTCAATCGGACTTCAATGTCTCCCTCGAATACGTCGATCCGCCGGTGCCACCCCAGGAAGTCCTCGTCGGAGTCGCCAACCGTTTTCTCGGCAACCTCCAGCGTGAGGATGCACTCAACCGAACGCTGCTGCGCCTCGTCGATCACCGCACGCTCCT
>CAZNSL010000003.1:0-26646 GCA_964574975.1 uncultured Alcaligenaceae bacterium
GGCAACAGAAAGTCCGCGGCTATTTCTTCTCCAACTCGATGATGCCGTCCCAGTCCGGCGATGGGCCTTGCGGGTACTTGTTCATGAACTTCTGCAGGAAGTGGCTCAGCCCGTCGTTCGACAGCAACCGCAGCTTCGCCGACGCGCCGGGCGTTAAGCGGACGGTGGAGTTGAGTCCGCGTTCGAACCAGCGACCGTCGGGTTAACGGGGTTTGAGAGCTCGCGACGTTCGAAGAGTGTTCCGTTCGGACACCAAACGGAATCTGAACATGGTTGCGTGCGTTGCCTCTCGGCGCGACTACCAGTAGTCAGCAGTGACGCTAGACCAACAAGTACAATGAGTTGAGTCGAACGCGGGAGGCGCTCTCGCGCGTGCGCGAATGCACGAGCAGGGGTTTGAAGAGTGTTCTGTACGGGGAGCTTACCACCTTCGTCGGGCGTCGAATGGGTGCGCGTATCGGGAAGATCGAACGTCCCGCGAACCGTGTCAGGCATGTCATTCTTCCGAATCGTCGAGCGGGCCGATCACCGCACGTAGCCGCGTCAGTGCCCGCAGATAGCGCTTGCGGGCGGCGGCCACTGTGATGCCGAGCACTTCGGCGATTTCCGCGGTCGAGAGCCGTTCGAAGTGGCGCAAAGCCAGGACCTCACGGTCGAGCACGTCCAGGCCATTGACCGCTTCCACGACTCGTCCGTAGATCTCGGCTTTGGCGGCGTGGTCGGGTGGGTCCGAGTCGCGGCCCAATAGCTGAGCCGCGATGGCCGTAGACGACGCTTCGGGCATCGGGCCGCCGAGCAGCGGGACCTCGCGGGTGACGTCGCGCACTTGCTGGCCCAGATGAAACCGGTGCAGCTTGTTCAAGCGATTCCCAGTGAGCAGGCGGAGCCAAAGAAAAAACGGATACTTGGGATCCGCGACGTAGGCCGGCAATTGCTCGCGGGCGTCCATGTACGTGTCTTGCAGCACGTCGGACGGGTCGAGTCGGCCCATGACGCGTGGGTCCATCCGCAGCATGACCAGACGCCGCAAGCGTGTGTGGAAGCGGTCCAGCAAGTCGCGCCAGGCGTCGTCATCGCCGGCCGCTGCGGCGTGGACCCTTTCCAGGAGCCGGTCGTTGTCGGCGCGTTGGGTTCCCACAGCGTGACAATGCCCGTCGAGGGTTGAAGTGGGACAGCAAAGCGTATTGCTAGCCGGGCGTTTTCCGCTCCCGATCGGCCGCCAGGGCCTCCATGTCGCGGAAAAACTGCAGGAAGTCGGGCCGCTGCCGCACGGGATCGAGACCGCGCTCGCGATTCAGTTTGGCAATGGGCGGTCGGAAGAACTCCAAACCCTCGCGGAGCGTCTGCGTCGCCAGCGCGGCTTCACGGTCACCGTCTGCGAGTGGGACGCAGGAACCCGCGACCCCGGCAAGACCGGCCAGCGTCGCGTGGCAACACGCCAGGTCGAACCAATAGGACGGGCCGATGCACAACTTTCGGACCCGCGGTTCGATCAAGTCGCGGGCGCGTATCGTGGCCGCCGCAGCTTCGGCCGGGTGGCCCAAGGCCAGCTCGGCAAGTCCCAATCGCCGAACGGTCTGTGCCATGTTGCAGTAGTTCCAATCGGTCGGCGTCTTAGCGAGTACGTCTTCATAGATCACCCTCGCGTTTCGGTAACCCGCGAGCGCAGCGTCAAATCGCTTCTCGGCTCGGTCCACGTCGGCGACCGTTGTGAGTGTCTCAGCAAGCGCTGGCATTCCAACTCGGCCGTGCGAACAGAGGTCTTGCCGGCCGGTTCGAGCCGCCTCCGCAGCCACCCGTGCGTCGCCGAGCCGACCGTCGAGTAAGTACAACTCCGCGGCGTATTGGTGGGCCATCGCTAGGACTCGTGCGAAATCCCAGATCTCGGTGTATTCCCCGGCCAATGCCGTCGTGGTATCGATCGCTGCCTGCGCGTGAGCCAGTCCTTCCGAAGTCGGAATCTGCACGTCCAAGATACAGGCCAGCGCAGCACGAGCATGGGCCACATCGTAGCGGGCGCGCGGGTTCGAGTCATTGGCCGCCAAGCACGTTTTGTAATGGACTACCGCTTGGCCGAGATGCCGGGCTTGCTGGATCGGCGCCGCCACGGTAATGCCGATATCCATTTGCAAACTGCCCTGCCAATTCTGAATCTCCATGTCGCCGAGCCTTGCCGCGGACAACTCGTCGAGAATCTGTGCGGCGTGGTCGAACTCGACGCGTGCCTCCGGAATGCGTGACTGGATGTGAAAGCGGCAATAGCCCGTCGCGTCGTGAACGAAAAATCTCACGATTCGACTGTCGTTGGAGACGCCAAACTGGCGCTCAGCTTGCTCGAGGGCGTGCCGGGCCTGCGCGAATGTGTTTGCGGTTGCCTGGTCTTTCAAGGACATTTGGATTCGACCGAGATTGACCAACTGGCGCGCAAGATGCAAATGAACCATGGCGTCCGCCGTCGGAAGAGTGGCCAGATTCTCCCACATCGCCACAGATTTTTGATAAATACTCCGGGCCTCCGCCGCCGGCCGGATGCTCCGCACTAGGTCGGCGAGTTGATCGTGTGCCCGGGCAAGTGCCTGGCGCGAGGCCGGGTCGTTCCGGCCGCTCAGTTGCGATTCGAGATCGGTGTAGAACTTGGTCGCGCTCGCAAGGAGTTGGGTCCGGGACCGCTCAAATCGCTTCTCCTTCAACAGGAGGTCCTGGCTCAGTTGGCCGTGGAACATGCCGATGGCGTCGAGGGCCAGGTCGAACCGCTGCCGCTCGCGAACGTTGGCCGCGGCCAGTGCGGCATTCTTGTTCGCGAGGACGGCGGCGGAAATCGTGGCACCGACGGCCACCACAAGGACCAATCCCACGCTGACGCCGATCAGGGCCGCCGTTCCCGGATTGCGCCGGCTCCAGCGGGTCGCACGAGCCACCGCCGACAGCCGCCGTGCCTTGACGGGGCGGTCGGCGACGACGTTGCGCAGGTCCTCGGCGAACTCCGCCGCCGTCGCGTACCTCTCCGCCGGCTCGCGGGCCATCGCCTTGAGCACGACGGTCTCCAGGTCCGGCGCGATCGCCGGGTCGAGCCGCCGGGGCGGGACGGGGTCGCCGTCGGTTACCTGCTTGATCAGATTGGCCCGGTCAGCCGCGTCGAATGCCGGGCGAAGCGTCAACAGCTCGTACAACGTCGCGCCCAGCGAGTACACGTCGGATCGCTCGTCCGCGGCACCGGTCAGTCGCTCGGGGGCCAGGTAGCGCAGTGTGCCGACCACTTCGCCGGTGGTGGTGAGGTCCACGGCCCCGGCTTCCTTGGCCAGGCCGAAGTCGGCAACCCAAAGCGTGCCCTGCGCGTCCAGAAGGACGTTGGACGGCTTGACGTCGCGGTGCAACACGCCCTGACGGTGCGCGTAAGCCAGGGCGTCGGCTGCCTGGGCCGCCGCGCTTGCGGCTCGCCGGTAGTAGTCGCCGCGGGCACCGGTCAACCACGAGGCGGAATCGTCGGCGACGGTCGTGGCCTGGCCCGCCCGTATCCGGCGAACCTCGGCGATCACCTGGTCCAGGCTTGCGCCGTCGATGTACTGCATGGCGAAGAAGTGGGTGCCGCGGTCGGCACCGACACCGAAGACCGGCACGATGTTGCCGTGGTGCAGGCGGGCCGCCGTGCGGGCCTCGCGCTGGAAGCGCTCCAACACGGTCGGCCGAGTGTGTGGGCCGACGGCCAGCACCTTGAGCGCGACCCGCCGGCCCAGCGTCCCCTGGAGGGCCTCGTAAACCACGCCCATGCCGCCACGGCCAATGCGGCGCACGATCTGGAACTCGCCGAGCTGCTCCGGGTCGCCCGAACCGGCCCGTTCCAAAACGGCCAACGCCGGGAACAGTTCGCGGATGCGCTCGGCCAGATCGGGGTGCTGGCGGGCGTACTCTTCGATGGACGGCTGTTGGCCATCGCGGCAGGCGTCCAGGAACACCTCGGCGAGTTCGTCGAGTTGCTCGGCGGATTCGACCGTCCGCGGGACGAGCATGGCGCGATCCCCCGGCAGGCCCGATGGCTGCTGTAGTTCGGAGGCCGCAGTATAGCACGGCGATCTGCTCGCCGCTAGCAGTCGGGTCCTTTTTTTCCAGAATGTTGTCCCACCTGTGTCCGCCGCGGGCATTGTCCTTCCAGCGTGCCGGATTGTTCCTGACCGTTCGATGGCTCACGGCGGCCGACTGGCCCCGAACGTAGGTCCGCGCGCGCTTAGAGAAAGGCGAACCACTTTCCCGAATCGGAGTGCGTCCCATGTTCCGCTGGCTGCGTCGTAAGAACCGCAACGCCGGTTCGCGTCCCGTCCGTTCCCGCCGTGCCCGGCTCATGGTCCAGGGCCTGGAGGGCCGCGTCGTCCCGACCACGTTTACCGTCACCAACGCCGACGACGCCGGGGCCGGCTCGCTGCGGCAGGCCATCCTCGATTCCAACGCCGCCGCCGGGACCGACGCCGTCGCCTTCGACCCCGGCTTTTTCGCCACCCCGCGCACCATCACCCTCACCTCCGGGCAACTGACGATCGCCGACGCCCTGACCGTCAACGGCCCTGGCCCGAACCTGCTGACCGTCAGCGGCGGCGGGGTCACGCGCGTCTTCAACATCGATGACGGCGCGTTTGTTGCCACGGCCGCCACGCTCGCCGGTCTGACCGTGACGGGCGGCAACGGAACCAACGGTGCCGGCGTTGCCGGCGACGGCGGCGGCATCTTCACGCACGAGCGCCTGACGCTCGACAACGTCGTCGTCACCGGAAACACGTCCGGCGTCAACGACGGCGGCGGCATCGGCGTAATTGGCCGCGAGTTCGTCACCATCCGCAACAGCACCCTCTCGGGGAACTCCGCGCGGATCGGCGGCGGCATCTACTTCTTCGCCGAGGGCAGCCTGCTCGTGGAGAACAGCACCATCTCCGGCAACATCGCCTCGAGTACGGCCGGCGGCATTTACTTCTGGGGCAACGTCTCGGGAGGCGGCTTTACGATCCGCAACAGCACGATCGCCGGTAACACGTCCACCTCCGGCGGCGGTCTCTTCATCAACAACCAGAACGGGACCGCCCTGATCCAGAACAGCACGATCACCGGCAACACGGCGACTGCCACCTCGACAAATACCGGCATCGGCGGCGGCGGCATTTCCATAAATCCTACCACTACCGGTGCCAATCCCGTCCTGTCGCTGGTGAGTACCATCGTCTCGGGCAACGCGGCGGCCAACGGCTTCTCCGACATCGCCGCCGACCCCGGCACGACCGTCAACGTCAACTTCAGCGCCATCGGCGACCCGGACGGGTTCACCCCGTCGGCCACCAGCGGCAACAACCTCCCCTTCGGCGCGGCGTTGAACCTGCTGCCGCTGTCGGGCAACGGCGGGCCGACGCTCACCGTTCCGCTCGGCCTCGGTAGCGCGGCGGTCAACGCGGGATCGAACCCCGCGGCGTTGACGACCGACCAGCGCGGCCCCGGCTTCCCCCGCATCCTCGCCGGTGCCGCCGACATCGGCGCGTACGAGGGGACCGTTGACACGCCCGGTGCAAGCGCCTCGTTGGCCAACGTGACGACCGGCGGCGGTGCGACCTACACCTTTACCGTCACGTACAGCGGCCAGACGCCGATTGACGTGGCGACGCTCGACAACAACGACGTCCGCGTGACCGGGCCGAACGGCTACGACCAGTTGGCCACCTTCGTGAGCGTCAACCCGCCCGGCAACGGCACGCCGCGCACCGCCACCTATTCGATCCCCGCCCCGGGCGGCACGTTCGGCGGCGAGGACTACGGGACCTACGCCGTCGCCCTCCAGGCGAACCAGGTCGCCAACACCAACGGCGGCACCGCGCCGGCGGGGGCGCTGGGCACGTTTAAGGTCCTGATCCCGCAGACGTTCACGGTGACGAACCTCAACGACAGCGGTGCCGGCTCGCTGCGGCAGGCGCTGACGGACGCGAACGCAACGGCCGGTACCGCCGACTTCGTGGTGTTCCAGGCCGGCCTCACCGGCACGATCACCCTGACATCGACGCTCAACATCACGGACAGTTTGACGATCGCGGGGCCGGGGGCGGCGAGCCTCACGATCAGCGGCGGCGATGCGGTGCGGGTACTCAAAGCGTTCACCGATCTCGCGATCTCCGGGTTGACCATTTCCGGCGGCCGCACCTCATTTGCCCCCGAGTTCTTCGGCGGCGCCGGCATCCTCGCCAGCCGGCTGACCCTCGACGGTGTCGTGGTGAGTGGCAACACGATGACCGGGAACGGCCCCGGCGGCGGCATCCGCGCCGGCAGCCTGACGGTGCGGAACAGCACGATTACCGGCAACGTGTGCGGGTCCGTCGGGCCTACGTACGGGGGCGGCGGCGGCGGCATCAATGTCAACAGTCTCGTGATGGAGAACTGCACCGTCGTCGGAAACACCGCCAACGGCGCGGGCGGCGGCGGCGGCATCTACCTGAGTCCCAACGGCACCAACAGCGTCACGATCCGCAACAGTACCATCGCCGGCAACACCGCACCCAGCGGCGGCGGTATCTCCGCCGGCGGCAGCGCCACCACGATCCAGAACTGTACGATCACCGGCAACACATCGACGGCGACGGGTACGGCCGCGGGCGTAGGCGGCGGCGGCATCCGCGGCGGCGTCAACCTCGTGAGTACGATCGTCTCGGGCAACACGTCGGCCAACGGCCGCGACGACATCGCCGCGTCCGCGACCGCGGTGGTCAACGCCAACTTCAGCGCCGTCGGCGACCTCGACGGCTTCACCCCGTCGGCCACCAGCGCCAACAACCTCTTCGGCGCGACCCTCAACCTGCAACCGCTGGCCGACAACGGCGGCCCGACGCAGACGGTCGCCCTTGGGGCCGGCAGCGCCGCGGTCAACGCCGGCACCAACCCGGCCGGCCTGGCCACCGACCAGCGCGGCGCCGGCTTCACCCGCGTCCAGGCTGGGGCCGCCGACATTGGCGCCTTCGAGAGCGCCTTCGACCAGCCCACCGGCGGTGCCGCGCCGTTCGCCGACATCGTCACGCCCGGCGGCACCACCTACACCGTGACGGTGACGTACAACGGCTATAGCGCCCCGATCGACGTTGCGACGCTCGACAACGCCGACATCCGCGTGACCGGGCCGAACGGGTTCGACCAGTTGGCGACGCTCGTGGGCGTCGACCCGTCGGGCAACGGTACGCCGCGCACCGCGACGTATTCCTTCACCGCCCCCGGCGGCACGTTCGACGTGACCGACAACGGCACCTACGCCATCGCCCTCCAGGCGAACCAGGTGGCCACCACCGGCGCGGTGTTCGTTCCCGCCGCGACCTACGGCACGTTCCGCGTCACCGTCGGGCAGGCGTTCGCGGTGACGAACCTCAACGACGCCGGGCCTGGTTCGCTGCGGCAGGCGCTCGCCGACGCCGACGCCACGGCCGGCGTCGCCGACTTCGTGGTGTTCCAGGCCGGCCTCACCGGCACGATCGCGCTGGCATCGACCCTCACGATCGCCGACGGCGTGACCATCACCGGGCCAGGCGCGGCGAACCTCGCGCTCAGCGGCGGCGGCGCGGTGCGGGTCTTGAACATCAATAACCCCACCGCCGCGATTACCGTCGCGATCTCCGGCGTGACCATCGCCGGCGGCAACGTCGCCGGCGATGGTGGCGGCATCAACTTCGGCGACGAGACCCTGACGCTCGACGGCGTCGCAATCACCGGCAACACGGTGACGGTACCCAATTCTACCTCCGGCAACGGCGGCGGAATTGCTGGCTCCAGCGGCAGCCTGACGGTACGCAACAGCACCATCTCCGGAAACGCTGCCGGGGCGGCCCCATCGCCCTACAGCGCGAACGGCGGCGGCATCTTCCTGCGCAACGGCAGCCTGCTCCTGGAAAACAGCACCGTCTTCGGCAACACCGCGAACTCGACTTTCACCGGCGGCGGCGGCGTCTGCGTCTTCGGCACGACGACGGCCGCCGGCGTGACGATCCGCAATTGCACCATCACCGGCAACACCGCCCTCAACGGCGGTGGTGCCATGCTCGCGGGGAATTTTTGGCCCGCCCCGACAGCGATCCAGAACAGCACGATCACCGCGAATCGATCGACGGCGACGGGAACAACCGCCGGCGAGGGCGGCGGCGGCATCGCGGTCCAAGGGTTCCAACAGGGGCCGCTGTGCGTCGTCAACATCGCGAGTACGATCGTCTCGGGGAACGCGTCGGCCAACGGCCGCGACGACATCGCCGCGGCGCTACGAGCAGCGATGAACGTCAACTTCAGCGCCGTCGGCGACGCGGATGGGTTCACCCCGTCGGCCACGAGCGGCAACAACCTCGCCGCGGGCACCGACCTGTTCCTGCTGCCACTGGCCGACAACGGCGGGCCGACGCGGACGTTCGCCCTCGGCCTGGGCAGCGCCGCCGTTGACGCCGGCTCGAACCCGGCGGGTCTAGCGACCGACCAGCGCGGCCCCGGCTTCCCGCGCGTCCTCGGCGGGGCCGCCGACATCGGCGCGTTCGAGGGCACCGTTGACGCCCCGAGCGTTAGCGCCGGGCCGCTCACCGACGTGACCGCGCCGGCCACGACGTACACCATCACCCTCACGATTAGCGGTACCACGCCAATCGACGTGGCGACGCTCGACAACAACGACATCCGCGTCACCGGGCCGAACGGTTTCGATCAGCTGGCCACGTTCGTCAGCGTCAACCCGCCGGGCAACGGCTCGCCGCGCACCGCGACGTATTCGGTCCCCGCCCCCGGCGGCACCTTCGGCAGCGAGGACAACGGCACCTACGCCGTGGCCCTCCAGCCCGGCCAGGTGGCCAACACCAACGGCGGCACGGCGCCGGGCACGGCCCTCGGCACGTTCCGGGTCGTGATTCCGCAGACATTCACGGTGACGAACCTGGACGACGACGGCCCCGGCTCGCTGCGGCAGGCCATCGCCGACGCCAACGCCACGGTCGGCCTCGCCGACACCATCGTGTTCCAGGCCGGCCTCACCGGCACGATCGCGCTGGCCGACACGCTCACCATCACCGACCCAGTGACGATCGCCGGGCCGGGGGCGGCAAACGTCGCGCTCGACGGCGGCGGGGCCGTGCAAGTGTTGCTGATCGATGACGGCGACACGAACTCGCACATCGACGTCGCGATCTCCGGCCTGACGGTCACGCACGGCTTCGACACCGGCTTCGGGGGGGGCGGCATCTACTGCACCGACGAGACCTTGACCCTCGATCGCGTCGTCATCTCGGGCAACGAATCCGCCGGCTTCGGGGGTGGCCTCTCGGGCGGCCTGTACCCCTCGCTGACCGTGCGCGACTGCACAATCTCCGGCAACACGGCTGGCGGGGGCGGCGGCGGGCTCTACACATTTGGCGGCACACTGGTCGTCGAAAACAGCACGATCACAGGCAACACGGCCGGCTTCGGCGGGGGCGGCCTCGGCTTCTACGCGGCGGGTCTATTTGGTAGGTTCCCTGGAGCGATAATCCGCAACTGCACCATCGCGGGGAACACCGCCCCGAGCGGCGGCGGCATCGCAATCCGCGGCGATGCCCTAGCCGCTAGCCCGGTGCTGATCCAGAACAGCACGATCACCGGCAATACGGCAACGTCGACCGACCCGACCGGCGGCTACGGCTACGGCGGCGGCGGCCTTTCGCTCTACTACGTGTACACGACGAATTTCGTTCACATCGCCAGCTCGGTCATCTCGGGGAACACGTCGGCCAATGGCAGCGACGACATTTCGGCCGCGGCCGCGGCGACGGTGGACCTCAACTTCAGCGCCGTCGGCGACGCCGACGGTTTCACCCCGTCGCCGACCAGCGGCGACAACCTGCCCTTCGGCACCGTCCTGGGCCTGGGCACGTTGGCCAACAACGGCGGGCCGACGCAGACGATCTCGATTGCGGCGAACAGCCCACTGCGCAACGCCGGCTCCAACCCAGCAGGAGTGGTCAACGACCAGCGCGGCCCCGGCTTCCCCCGCTCCAGCGGTGGCGGCGTGGACATCGGCGCGTTCGAGTTCCAAGTCGCCCCACAAGTGTCGGACGTGACGGTGAACGCCGGCCAGGCCAACGCAACTCAACGGTCGCGGGTCACGTCCATCGACATCACCTTCGACACGGTCGTGACCTTCGCCGGCGCGGTGGCCGACGCCTTCACCCTGTCGCGCATCGGCGGCGGCGCGGTCGGCGGGTTCACCGCCGTGGCCAACGTCGTCAACGGTGTGACGGTGGTGACGCTCTCCGGCTTCACCGGAACGGAGACCGAGTTCGGCTCGCTGGCCGACGGTCGCTATTCGGTGCTGGTGCGGGCCAACCAGGTGTCCTCCGGCGGTCTGCAGCTCGACGGCGACGGCAACGGCACCGGTGGCGACGACTACGCGCTCAACGGGACGGCCGCCAACGGACTGTACCGGCTCTACGGCGACGTGAGCGGCGACGGCGTATGCAACGCGCTCGACTACGGCCTGTTCCGCCCGGCCTTCGGCTCCTCGGTGGGCCAGTCGGCGTACCTGGACTTCCTCGACATCGACGGCGACGGTTTCATCAATGCCTTCGACTTAGGCGAGTTCCGCACCCGGTACGGGTCCAGCGTGCCGTAACCCTCCCCAGGCTCAACTGGGGCCGGACGCTGTCGAACCTCGCACTGGCGATCGCCGCGCCAGTGGCGGGGTCGGCAGTCCGGTCGGTCCGCAACCGGTGACCGTCGGGTTACCGGGTTTTGCGAGCGCGCGACGTTCGAGGAGTGTAGCGGTCGGACACCGCGCGGGATCAGAACATTGTGGCGAGCGCTGCGACTCGGCGAGACTTCCAAGGACTGGCAGCGTGGCTATGCCAACGGCCACGTTGAGTCGAGTCGAGCGGAAGGCGCTCGCGCGCGAATGCTAGATGATGATGTCTAGCAGCGACCACGGGTATGGCGCGTTGGCCACCGGCACGAATTCGACGGTGGCATAGCGTCCGTCCACTAACGTGAGGCTGTACCGAGGGGCCGACGTGATGTCGTCAACTCCGGGGCCGATCGGATCGGTCAGTACCTTGCCGCGGAGCGTGTAGCAGACCGGCTGACCCGTCCCGGTCGCACTCACGCGGATGCGGTACGTGCCTGGCGTCAGAAACAGCGTCGGGCCACTCGTTGCCGAACCCGCCAGTGCGGACAGGCTGTAGACGACACGACCGGCCGAGTCCACGACCGTCATCGCCACGCTACGCCCGGGCTCGGTCGCGGTACCGGCCGTCAGCAAGAACTGGATGAGCTGTGGCCGTGCGACGTACAACACCCGGACGATCGGCGCGGTCTGACCTGGGGCCGGCTGGGACGGGGCTGGTCCGGTGGCGAATGTTTCCAGTGCAGCAACGCGGCTACCGAGGTCCAACGTCAGGGCGTAATTGCTGAGGGGGTTTCCGGCGTTCGGGTTTGCCGACATCCGGATGTAATAGGCCGCGCCTGCGACCAGTCCGGTGACCTGGACGGTGAACGTGTTATTTCCGTTCGTCAGCACGTCAACGGCAATGGGCTGCAACTCGTCGGACAGCACGGCCATCCGCGGCACGCTACCGTTCGCATCCAGGGCCGCGACCGTCGCCGTCAGCACGGACATCGGAGTCGTGGTCCCGTCGGGCACCACGAAGCGGTAGTAATCCGTGTCGGCGGCCGTATCCAAGCTCGCCACGGTCCCGAAGTGGGTGACCCGCGCGTTGCCGCGGATCGGCTCCAGGACATTGGCACCGTCCGGTTCGTCATCGAATTCGCCATCGTCGATCAGGCCGTCGCCGATTTCGTCGTAAAGGTAGTTCAACACGTTGTCGAGGTTCCGCGAGTCGAGGTGGTCGTAGGGGCCGCGGAGGAACTGGTCGATCTGCGCGAGCGACAGCGTATTCGCGGCGTCGAAGATAACGGCCAGCCCATAGCGGCCGACCGCGAACTCATCGGCGGTCGCGGCTTCAACGCGGACGAAGTACGACTGGTCGCCGACGACCTGGTTGAGCTGCACGGTCGCGGTGCTGCCGGTCGGGTCGGTGCCTTGCGTCTGGCCAACGACCTGGCCCGAGGCGCTAAAGATCGTCAGGCGCGGGGCCAACAAGCTGATGCGCGACGATTGCACGCGGAACGATACCGATCCGGTGGAGTCGTCTGGTATTTCGATTTCGAAGAAGTCGACATCCTGGGGTGTGGTGATGTCGCCCAGAGCGACACCGGGGAGATCGCCGTCGTCTCGGATGTCGACGCGGGAAGCGCGACCGAGAGTGTCGTTGCCGCCGATCCCCTCGTTGGGGTCGCGGAGCCGAACACCGTACAAGGCTTGCACGGCGGCGATGTCGCCGGCCGACAGACCGGTGCGCGGCTGGCTGCCGTGGTCGGCCATGGCCGACGCCGGGTTGCGGCTCTGTTCGAGTCCGAGGGCGTGGCCGATCTCGTGCAGGGCCACCGTGTACAAGTCCGACTCCGGGCGGCGGAAATCGACGGTGGTGTTGAAGAAGATGTCGCCGGACCAGGTCCCCGTCCCGAACGTGTCGTGGGGCACCGTGATCCCGAGGGCCCGCGGGGCCATCGCCCGGCCACCGATGCGAATGTCGCCGAAACGGGCGTCCGTTTGGCCCAGGCCCGGTTCGCCGAACGGCTGGCCGCCGTCCACGACCACGCCGATGCTCACGTTCGTCACCGCCGCCCACGTCTGGGCCGCCCGGAGAATCTCCCGCTGCCACACCGCCCGCGGCATCTGAGCGTCGAGGGTGGCGAACAACCGGCTCTGCTCGCCCGCAATGCCGGAACCGTCCGGGGCGAAACTGAGCGTCACGCGCGTGGACTCCGACCACGGCACGCCAAAGGTCGCCGACCCCGGCAATTCCGGCGCGGCCGGGACCGTGCGATCTTCCAATTGTTGCAGCTGGAGGCGAGTCGTACCTGCCATGCGTCCAGTCCTACGGGCGGCGGGTCGGGATTCGAGCAAATAGTGTCGATGCGAGCGTGCGAGAGTCGATTCGCCGGCCGTGGCAAAGGGACCGGTATTGTACGGTCGCACGCGACACCAATCAACCTCCGCGAAGCGTCCGGGCGGCGGTGACGAGGCTGCGGAACTCGGGCCGTTTGCGGATCGCGTCGAGGTCGCGGTCGCGGTCCACGAGGTCCAGGCCCACGCCCTGCTGCAGCGCCGCGGCCAAGAGCCGGAGCGATTCGCGAGCGTCGTCGGGCCGTCGCAGCGATGTCAGCGCGTATACCCCGGCTATCTGGTAGGTCAACAGCGGTGTCGGTTTGCCGGCGAGGACGGCCGCCGCATCCGCCCGCGCCGCGTCATCGCGGCCGAGACGGGCCAACACGACCCCGCGAGCCGCGCGATCGGCGAGCGAGTCGGGGGCATGCTCCAGCAGCGCGTCGAGCGCGGCGACGGCGTCGGCGGGCCGGTTCAAGACCTCGGCGAACACGTGCGCCTTGTTGCGTAGGGCTGGCGCGTAGCGCGGGTTGAGCGCCAACGCCTGATCGAAGTCGGCGAGGGCAGCCGGTGGGTCGTCGGCCATCCGGGCAAGGCCACGGACGACCCAGTCGAAGTCGTCGGTTGGCGAATGGCGCAGGCCCTCGTCGCGGTCGCGCTCGGCTCCGGTCGGGTCCCCCGCCTGGGCGCGGACGCGCGCCAGCATGAAATAGACCTGAGTCGGCGCGCCGGCCGCGTCGCGGGCCGACTCCAGATCAGCGATGGACCCGCCGAAGTCGCGCAACTCGGCGCGGGCCACGGCGCGCTGCATGCGTGCGACCGTGAAGTTCGGTTTGAGCCGCAGGGCAGTGTCGAAATCGGCCCTGGCCCCGGCCGGGTCCTTCAGCTTGAGGCGAGAAACGCCGCGGTGGTAGTAGCTCCGATAGAGGTTCGGGAACAGGGCGATCGCCGTGTCCCAACAGGCGGCCGCCCGGTCGTGTTCGCCCAGTTCCGCGTGGCATTGACCGCGCAACGCCCACAGCGGCGCGCTCTGCGGGTCGGCTGCGAGAGCTTGGTCGGCGAACCCCAATGCGACGTGCAACCGGCCGGCATCGAGTGCCAGCAAGGCGTCCCAATACCGATCGAGCGGCGTGCCTGCCACGGCTTTCCGCGCCTCGTCGAACAACTCGCCCGCGCGACGCGCTTCGCCGGTCTTGTGAGCCAGGGCCGCTCGCTGGAGCAAGATCGTCCGGCGGCCCGTGCCTTCGGCCAGGAACCGTTCGGCCAGCTCGTTCCACCGCAGCGCTTCGCGGAGACGCGGGTCGTCCGCACCGACCGCGCCACGACCGCCCTTCATGGACATCTTGGCACAGACCAGCAACATCTCCCCGATCTCGCGCCGGACCACTGCCTCCTCGTCGTCGGGCAAATGCGTTAAGCGCGCGGGAGTACCTTGCGCGTCGTCCATACCGAACCACGACAGGGCGCGGCGGGCCGCGTCGAGGGCCTGGACACGCTCGCTTTCCGACAGGTCGCGCGTACCGAGCAGCATCCAACCGGCCTTGGCTTCCCGACCAAACCGCTCGGCCGTTACCCGCGCCTCGGCAATGTCCTTCAGCCGGCGCTCGTCGATGGCCTCACGGTATTTGAGCGTGGCGAACGCGGACACTAGCAGCAGCGGCACCGCGCCCGCTAGGGCCAGGATCGTCCGCGGGTGGCGACGCCAGAGCTTGCCGGCGCGCTCGCACAGCGATGGCTCCGGAGCGTGACGCAACGGCCGGTCGTCGAGTTGGCGCTGCAAGTCGTCCTGAAGTTGGCGGGCCGACCGATAGCGAAGCGTGGGGTCGGGAGTCAAACATTTGGCGACGATGGCCGCGACCGCACGGGGCACCGACGGATTGACGGCCCGCACGTCAGGCGGCGAGCGCCGGTCGGCGGCCATCCGCGGCAGCACGTCTTTGAGGTGCCCTTTGTGGAACGGGAACGGGTGTCGGAAGGCGAGCAGTTCCCACAGGATCACGCCCAGCGCGTACAGGTCGCCGCTCGCATCCAGGCCCGGCACGTTGCCGCCTTTCGGCGGGGGGCCGGCCAGTGCGGTCAGCAACTCCGGCGGCATGTACGGCAAGGTGCCGCCAACCTGGGCCGCCTCGGCCGCGGCGGCGTCCTCGACATCCGCCGCGAGGTTAAAGTCGAGCAACATCGGCTGGCCGTCGTCGGCCAAAAGGACGTTCGCCGGCTTCAGGTCGCGGTGGACGATGCCGCGCTCGTGAGCGTGCGCCAGTCCATCCGCCAGGCGCACCGCCAACGTCAACACGGCCTCACAGTAGCCCTGTTGCGACACCTTCGCCAATAGCGTCGTCTCGCCCGACTCTGAGGTGGGACGGGCATCGAGTGCGTCCCCGCGCCGCTCGACGATGTCTGCGAATACGCGCCCGGAAGTCGGCCGCTGTGGCCGCTTGCCGAGATCGGTCACGACATCCGCGAGTGTGGTGGCCCCGAAGTACGGCATGCAGAGGGCGTGGAACGGCGACTGGTGGTGGACCGAATAGATCGGTACGATGTTGGTGTGCTGGAGCCGCGCCAGCCGCTGCGGCTCGCCCTGAAAGTCGCAGGCGATCTTGAAGGCGACAGGCCGGTCGGCCAGGTCGCCCTGCTGGGCCAGGTACACCCGTCCGAAGGCCCCGCGGCCGAGTTCGGCAGTCAGTCGGAAGCCCGCGAACGTGGTGCCGATCTTCGGCCAGGCCGTTGCCGCCCGCGCGAGCCGCTCGGCCCCGCGCGGGTTCGAGCGGTGCAAGGCGCGGAACAGGGCCATGTGCGGCAGCGGCGTCGGGTTGCCGCACCCATCGACCGTACCGTCGATGTTGTTGTCCTGCCGCCGCAGCCGCCGGTACTCGAGTGCAGCGCTGGCCAGGTCATCACTTGCGTGGGCCGGTCGCGGCGCGCTGTCGCCCGACTCCCAGGTGTCGGTGTCGATCCCGTAGCGGTGGTAGTCCGACGGTGCGACCGCCTGACCGGCCTGTCGCCGTAGGCGGTATTCCTCGAACGCAATCGCCTGGAGGCTCTCGCGGTCGCGGGCCAATTCCGGTACCCGCCGCAGGTACTCGTCGAACGAGCGCGGCGTGCCCTGTTCCCAGCCGATTTCCAGGTCGACGCGGACCAATTCGCGCAGGACCGGTAGGAACAACGCTTCGCCGGGGGCGGGTGCGAAACAGCGCAGGTCGGCCGACTCGTCGGCGGCGCGAGCGGCCTCGTACGCGCCGACGTAGTCGTCCAACTCCATCCAGGGCGCGCGCTCGACGACCATGGCGTTAGGCGTCCTCTTCGATGGCGGCGGTCAACCGCGTGCGGAACTCTTGCAGAATCCGCTCCACGGAGCGCTTGGCCCGCCCCGTTGCCCGGGCGATTGCTGCCACTTCATGCCCCTCGATCCGCATCTCGACGATCTGCCGGTAGCCGCCCGGCAGCTTCTCGAGGATTTCGTCGATGACCATCTGGAGGACGGCCACCGAGTTCTCGTCGCCGGAGCCGGGCTGCGGCTCCCGGCCGAGGTCCACGCCCGCATCGGTGCGGCGGACGTCGCGCTTGGCGGCCCGGTGGAAATCGGCGGTGTCGCGGACCTTGTACAGGGCGATCACGAGGAAGAGCTTCCACAACTCCTCGCCTTCGGGCACGTCGTAGTGGCCCTCGGCGGCGCGGCGGAAGAAGGTGCGGAACACCGACTGCACGATATCGTCGGGATCGACTCGCGTGGCCAAATCGGCCCCGCGTTGGGCGCGCACTAGGGCGAGCAGGCGGTCGGCGTACCGGAGGTACAGATCCGTGGCCGCGTCGCCCTGACCCCGCTGGAAGCGCACCAGCAGCGAGTGGTCCGAGTGCGGCTCGTCGGCCCGGTCGGGTTGCTCGTCGCGTTCGCCGGTCATAGCGGAGTCTCTCCCTGTGGGCAGCGGTGATCCTCCGTCCCGTCCGCCATCGATTCTACGCGAAATCGACACAATCGGTCGAAGCGCGGACGGTTAGCCGGCCGGCTTCGACGCGATTTTCTTCAGCGCCTCCGCGGCCGCCGTGCGGGCCTCCTGATCGACATCCTTCGCCGCCTCCTTCAAGGTGGGGATGGCCGCCTTGGCGGCGGGACCGATGTCCTTGATGCACTTGGCCGAGTAATAGCGGACCTTCGGGTTGGTGTCCTTCAGGCCCGCAACCAGCGCCGGTACGGCGTGCACGTGCGTCTTGTTCAGTTCGAGCTTGGAGAGCGCCTTGAAGACGTAGTAGCGGTTCTCCGCGTTCGACTCCTTTAGCGCCTCGATGAGCGCCGGGGTGGCTTCCTGAGCGTCTGGGCCGATCTCGGCCAGGGTCTTCGCGCAGTAGTAGCGCACGCGGTGGTCGGCATCGGCGAGGGCTTCAGCCAGGGCCGACACAGCCTCTTTGGGCGGCGGGTCGATCTTCGACAGATCCTTCGCCGCATGGTGACGGGCGTGGGCGTCCCCACCGCGCAGGTCCGCGATCAGGTTCGCGACCGGACGGCCGCGCGCGAACGCCAAGAACAGCAGCCCGATACCGAGGACCACGGCGACGGCGGTTGCCCCGCCGACCAGGACTGGCTTGCGGTTTAAGGTGGCAGGCATGGTAGGTGACCCTTCTCGCAGAGGATTAGTACGCCCCGTCGGGCACGACCTTGCCGTCGGACATGTTGCCGAGCGCGTCGAACACCGGCCGCTCGACGGAGTACGCGACCGTGCGGACGGAGCCGTCGGCGAAGCAGCCGTTGATCTGCAGCGGATGCGACGAACCGAACAGCTTTCCGCCGTCGCCGATCGGTGCGAAGTAGTCTCGCGCCGGCGGCTCGGTTGTGCGGCGGATGGTGTCCTCGTTCCAGCCGGCCGTGTAACCCTCGTTGTCGTCGTCCTGTTTCTCGCCGAGGTTGTGGAGGTTGAGGCGCTTCTCGCCGACCATGAAAGTGCCTGAAGTACCATCGGTGACATCCGCGATGCGGTTGGGGTAGTACTGGCGTACGACGCCGGTGCCGCGGCGGTTGCTGGCGGCGTAGTCGCACAAGCCGTGAGTGACCTGGCCGCCGGTCAGCGGTGGGTCGTAGTGGTCGGAGTACGCGATCGTCGTGGGTGCACGACGCGACGGGCAGAAGTAGACCTTGTGCGCTGCCCCAATGGCCACGACTGGGCCGCCACGCCACGCAGCGTCGGCCTCGAGGTACGGCAGGATTTGGAAGGCCCAGCCGGCGCGCTGCTGCTCACCGACGACCGGCTGGCCGTTGACGAACGTGGGCGGCTGGTCGAAGTCCCAGCCGCCGCTGGGGAACGCTCGATAGGCGTCGTGGTGGTTGTGGAACGCCAGTCCGATCTGCTTGAGGTTGTTCTGGCAGCTCGCACGATTGGCGGCCTCGCGGACCCTTTGCACGGCCGGCAGCAACAGGCCGATCAGGACCGCGATGATGGCGATCGCCACCAAAAGCTCGATCAGCGTAAACGCCGCCCGGCCGCGGCGCGGGAATCGGGCTCGGCTCATCTCAACCTCCGCTGGCTCGGTAGCGGGCGCTCCGTAACGGGTAGCGACAACGGCGTCACTCCCCCGCCACGACGTGCCCCCGATTCGGGGTCGCGGCCGCAAGACGGCCCTCGCACAACTCCAGTAGCCGCTCCGTCCAGGGCCGTCGTTCGACAAACCGCGTACTGAGGGCGACGTGCCGGACGAGCGTCAACAAGGCATATGTCTGGACGACCGGGCGGGTTCGTTCGCCGGTCAACTCGACGAACCGGTCCTCGAAGGCCCGCTCCCGATCCGCGAGGGCATCGGGGCGGCCGGTCGATCGCACGCTTTGTTCCGTCAGGTGGCCGAGGAAGTTGCCGGCGTCGAGGGCCGGGTCGCCCTCGCTGGACAGGTCGAAATCGAGCAGGTACAGCCGCGGCCCGTCGACGAAAACCTGATCGGGATAGAAGTCGCGGTGGATACCTCGCCGCTCCACTTCGCGTGTCGCCGCCGCAAGACTCCGGCAAGAGTCCAGCAGGTGTCGCAGCCGCTTCGCCCACTTTGGCCGGTCGTGCCCGAGCTCCGTCAGGTAGCGGTTGAGGATGGCGATTTCGTCCACCATCGTGTGCCGCCGGGACCGTGCGACATCCGTCCGGTGCAGCTTGTGGAGCGCTCCGGCGATACGTCTCGCCAGGACCGGCCCGTTGTCGCCGGCCAATAGGTTTGTCGCCGGCTCGCCGGGCACCTTGCGCTGGAGCCACATGCCGAACGCGGGGACGGATCCGACCGGTTCTGGAACCGACACGCCGTCGACCGCGTCGTCGCCGAAACCGGCCCGGCGAAGCATCTGTGCCAGTTGGAACGCGGTCCGATCCACGCCCTTGGCCCGCGCCTTGCCGACGAGCGTCACGACACCGCCGGGAGCGTCGGGCGAGTCCACGTCGTATTCGATCAGGCAGCGCCGGCCCAGCTTGTGCCGCGTCACCCGGATCGCACACAGGCTTCGCCCATCGCCAACGAGGTCCGGGCAGGCCAGGGCCAGCTCGCGCTCGGCCGTGGCCGGTGTGAGGGCCGCCGACAAAAACGGCATCGTCGGGTCGGCGGATACGCCGAACGGGTCGCTGACGAGGCAAGTCAAGGCAGTGCCTCCTCTGCCCGGTCGAGCATCGCGGCGGTGCGTCTCGACCAATCCGGCTCGCGGTTGCGGAACGGATGCGGGGCGAGCCGCAGCAAGCCAGCCGCCGTGTACAGGCCGACCCGCGCCGACATCGCCAGGCCGCCGGCCCGGCGGTACCCGTCTAACAGGGCCGCCGAGATTGGATCGACGCTTGCAGCCGGCACCGTGCCGCGGATCGCGTCGCGAGACAGGTGGGCGAGGAACAATCCGATGTCGTGGGCAGGGTCGCCGCGGAACGCTTCGTCGAAGTCGAGCAGGCCGACGGGGCCGTCGCCGAGCAACACCTGCTTGGCGTAAAAGTCGCCGTGCAACGGCCGCTCCTCGGTCGGCAGCATGGCGATCTGAGCGGCAATGACCTCCGCTAGCCGAACCGCACGATTGGCAAGGCCCGGGCAGACGTGGGCGAGCCAGTCCGCCAGAGGTGGGAAGGCTGCAGCCTCCTCCGCCCGCACGCGGACGGGCAGTGCCTTGCGGTTCTGCGCGTGGAGTTCCGCAAGCGCGGCACCCACCGGCTCGACGCCAGCGGAGGTGAACGTCGGATCGGCCAGGGCCTCGGTCAACAGCCGACCCGGTAGCCATTCGAGCGCCAGCATACCGTGGCGGGCCGAGCGCCCCAAACGGGCCGCCTGCCGGAACGACCGTCCCGGCCGAAACGCCTTGGCCGCAGCCTGCGCCGCATCAAAGCCCAGGGGCGAATACACCTTGAGCGCGGCCCGCGGCTCACCGCCAACCGTCAGTTGTGCGACGTAGCGCCGCTCCGGCTTGTACCGTAGCGGCACCACGGACGCGCCCCACAGGTCGGGCCGCTCGGGCAGCAACTTCTCGAGCACCACTCGCCGGGCCGTCGGGACAGCCAACCTCGCCAGGGCCGGTAGCGCAGCATCGTCGGGAAAGACGGATACGACGACCGCCCGGTCGTCGAGGACGACGCGGCCAGGGTGGTTGCGGGCCTTGGTGAGCTTGTCGTCGGCGTCGTGCCGGCAGGCGGTCGCCGTCACATCAACGGCCGACCCGTCCGATTCCAGCCGGTAGCCGACCAGGCAACTCCGCCCCGGCTTATAGCGGACGTAAGTGACGTGGGCCGCGGCCGGCCGCAGCGCGGGGAACGCGGGGCGCAGCGCATCGACGAAAGCGTCGCGATCCAGAAGCGTGGCAAGCCCCGGCAGGGCCGGGTCGCGGCGGGCTAGGTCGGCGTCAGCCGGCGATCGCATGCGGCACCTCCGCGGTGGCTTGAAGCCGGTACAGGGCGGCATATCGGCCGTCGACGTGCAGTAGTTCGGCGTGCGTACCACACTCGAGGACGCGCCCTTGCTCCAGATAGACGACGCGGTCGGCCCGGGCGGCCAGGCGCAGGTCGTGCGTGACCAGAAACGTCGTCCGTCCCTCGGCGAGTCGTCGTAACGCTTCGATGACGGCTCGCTCGCTTTCCTCGTCCAGCCCCGTGGTCGGCTCGTCGAGGATCAAGATCGGCGACCGACGGATCGCGGCGCGGGCAATCGCCAGCCGCTGCCGCTGGCCGTGCGACAGCGTCACGCCGCGCTCGCCGAGGCCCGTGTCGTAACCCTGCGGCAGACAGTCGAGGAAGTCGTGCGCGTTGGCGAGCCGGGCAGCCGCTTCCACGTCCGCGGGCGTCGCACCGGGAGCGGCGTAGGCGATGTTGTCGCGGGCGCTGGCCGCGAACAGAAGGCCGTCCTGAAGTACGACGCTGACCTGCGACCGCAGCGAGGCCAGCGTGAACGACCGCACGTCCTGGCCATCGATGAGAACGCGACCGGCCGTCGGGTCGTAGAGCCGCATGAGGAGACTGCACAGCGTCGATTTGCCGATGCCCGACGGCCCGACGAGGGCGACCTGCTGCCCGGCGGGCACCACGAAGTCCACGCCCGTCAGGACCGGCCGGCCCTGTTCGTAGCCGAAGCAGACGTTCTCGAAACGTACCTCGCCGCGCAAAGGCGAGGCGGGCATCGCGCCCGGTTCGTCGCGCACGTCCGGAGTGCGGTCGAGGACGTCGAGGACGCGCTCGCCGGCGGCGGCCGCCTTCGCCAACCGCCCGGTGTACTTGGCGAAGTCCTGGAGCGGGTTGAACGACCGCTTCAGGTACGCGAGGAACACGATCAAATCGCCGGCCGTGAGTGTGCCGGCGAGAACCATCTTGGTGCCGGCGAACAGAACGATCGCGGTGGCGACGGCCCCGATCACGTCCACGCGCCGTTCCAGCCGAGCAGCGAGGCGGGCCGTTTGCACGCTCTCTTTCAGGCACTTCTTGCTGCGGTCGGAGAAATGGCGTGCGAAGACGTTCTCCAGCGACAACGCTTGCACGTCCTTGACGGCCGCGAGCGACTCGGCGGCGGTGGACGCCATTTCGCCCTCGCGGGCGCGCTGCTTGCGCGACGCCTCGCGGATCTGCCGCGACAGGCGGAGCGTGGACAGCCAGTACGCGGGCAGCATTACTAGGGCGAGCAGCCCCAGCCGCCATTCGAGCCAGCACATCAGCCCAGCCATCCCGGCGAGGATCAGCACGTTGGCCGCTAGCGGCAGCACCGCCGTCGCGGCCACGTCCTTGAGCATGTTGACATCGCCGACCACCCGCACCGTCAAATCGCCGCCGCGGGCTTTCGTATGGAACGCCAGCGACAGTCGCTGGAGGTGCCGGTAAAGGTCGTTGCGGATTTCGGTCAGCACGCGGTTACCGATCAGCGCGAAGCCGACGGCACTCGCGTACTCGGCCAGTGCCCGCAGGGCGGCCACGCCGACGACGGTTGCCGCCGCGACGATCAGAACGGGCATCGGGTCCTGGTGGGACAGCCAGCCGTGCCGATGGCCGTTGTGAGGCAAGACGTAATCGAACACCCACTTGAGCGGCCACGGCTCCAGGAGCTTCAGCCCGACGCCGGCAAACAACGCGATCAGTGAGCCGCACGCCAAGGCGCGTTGTCGCCGCAGCCACGGCCAGAACGCGCGCACGAGCCGGCCGAGGCTCGGTAGGGACTCATGAAACGTCTGCGGACGAGCCATGTCATAGTCCCTCAGCACATAGCACTTCCGATGGCGGGACCGCCAACCGCAGGATGCGGCGGGCGACAGCCTCCCAGGTGTGCCGGCGGCGCGCGGCCGCGCGGGCAGCACGGCCCAGACCCCAGCGCAGGCCCGACGCGCAGCGCAGTAGCTCCAGGTCTTCCGCCAGCGCGGCGGGGTCGCCTGGGATGTGGAGTAGGCCGGTGACGCCGGCGTCGATGATGTCCGCCACCTGGCCGATTCGGCTGGCGACAATCGCCCGGCCAGCGGCCATGTATTCGAACAGTTTCAGCGGCGAGAAGTAGAAGTCGGGACGATCCGGGTACGGAGCGACCGCGACGTTCATCGAGGCCAGGAAACCGGGCACCGCGTCCGGATCGACCGCCCCGGTCAGATGGGTGGCCGCCGACAGACCGCGAGCCGCCAGGTCGGTCTCCAGCGCCGCCCGCTCCGGACCGTCGCCAACGACGAGAAGACGAACGTTCGAGCCGCGACGGTAGAGCCGGTCGAACGCCTCAACCAAGTCCGGCAGGCCGTGCCACGGCTTCAACGTGCCCACGAAGCCGACCGTCATCGTGCCCGGTGGCGCAGGGCACGACGGCCTCAGGTCGGCCGGGAAGCGGTCCATGTTGACGCCGTTGGCGACGACGTGGACTTTCGGCGCGTCCGCTCCGAAACCGATGAGGTAGTCGGCCACGCCACGGGAAACGGCGACGAGTGCGTCGGCTGCGGCAAAGACCCGCCGGGCGACGCGCTCTGCCGCGGCGCGGTCGGCCAGGCCGCGGTATCGCGCCTGTTCCTCAATCAGTGGCGCGTTGACTTCGAGCAACCCCGGCACGCCGGCATCGCGGGCGGCCTCCATGCCGGCGTAGTTCCACAAGGAGTAGCGCTCGTAGACGAGGTCGAACGGTCCTTCGCGCTCGAGCGCCTGGCGCACGGCGGTGTTGGCGTCGAGGGCGGCCCGTTCGCGGCCGGCGAGATCGTCGCCCGCCACGGTCGGCAATTGGTGCGTCGTCAACCCACGGAGGTCGGCCGGCGGTTCGCCGCCGTACCGGGTGGCGAACAGCTCGACGTGCGCGCCACACTTGCGGAACGCTCGCAGAATCTCCTGGACGTGGACGGAACAGCCCTTCCGCCCGAAGACCGGCACGCCGAAGTCGGCACACACGTAGGCAATGCGCATCAGCCGACCTCCTGCAACTCGTGCGCGGATGCCGGGGCGGGGCGACGACGCGACGGTGCGAACAGGCCGCGAATGCGGGCGGCGTTGCGGTGGATGTCGTACTCCGCCTCGATCGTACTCCGACCGCGGCGCGCCAGTCCGACGCGCAGAGCCGAATCGTCGAGCAATCGCGCGATGGCGTTTGCCAGGGCCGGTGGGTTCCGCTCCGGCACCAGCAGGCCAGTCTCGCCGTCGCGCACCAGCTCGGGGATGCCGGTCACGGGTGTCGAGACGCAGGGCGTGCCGAGGGCCATCGCTTCCAGAAGCACCGTCGGCAGGCCGTCGCGGTTGCCGTCGCTTCCGACCACGCACGGCGCGACCAGCATCGCGGCCCCCTGCACCGCGGCGAGGACCTCCGACTGCGGCCGCGGGCCGAGGAACTCGACGCGGCCTTTCAGCCCGAGGCGCTCGACTTGGGCCACGAGGTCGGCTTCCAGTTCGCCACCGCCGACGATCTGGCAGGTGACGGCTCGCGCCTGCCCGGCCAAGACGCCGATGGCGTCGATCAGGTCGGCGAACCCCTTCTTCTCGACCAGCCGGCCGACGGCCACGATCCGCGGTGGACGGTTCGCAGGTGCCTGGTACGGGAAGCCCACCAGGTCGAGGCCGTTGTACACGCGCACCACGCGGGCCGCAGCCGAGCCGTAATGGCGGGCTAAGAAGTCGCCGTTGAAGTCGCTCACGGTGACGACGCCGGCCGCGTCGCGCAGCTTGCGGCCGAGGTCGTCGGGTCGGACGCTGTCGTGGAAGATGTCCTTGGCGTGAGCGGTAAAAGTGTACGGCACACCGGCGAACCGGGCCGCCAGCCGGGCGACGGCGGTCGCCGAAGTAGCGAAGTGGGCGTGTAGGTGGCCAATGCCCTTGCGTCGGGCGGCGGCGGCCAGGCGGGCGGCCTGGTAGACCGTCTTGGCCTCTTCACCGCGGGCCGCCGCGACGGCCGCGCCGAAGTCGTCGCATTCCTCGCCGGCCTCCTCCAGGTTCGCCCAAAACTCGGCGGCCTTGAGGCTCTCGACCGGCAGGTACGTCACCGGGGCGCGGACGCGGGCGACCTGTTCGGCGAAGTAGGTGTCGGTCGGGGCGCAGAGCGAGAAGATCTCGACTTCCAGCCCTGCCGCCTCGTGGGCAAGGATCTCGTTGACGATGAACGTCTCCGAGTAGCGCGGGTAGCGCTTGAGGACGTAGCCCACGCGGGGCATCTCAGAGTGCGACATGCTGGACCTCCACCCCACGCGGCCGGGCCGGGGGATGCTTCAGAACCGCCCGCGCGATGTTGGGCAGGCGCTTATTGCCCTTCAAGTCGTTGCGGCCGGGGACGCGCGGGGCGAGGGGTCGCGCCAGCCAAGCGGTGAGGGCATCGGCGGCGACGGCGTCTGGGTGCAGCACGTCGAGCAACCCCAGGTCGCTCAGCCGCTCGGCGCGGATCATTTGCTCTCGCCGCGGCGACACCCGCGGCACGATCAGAGCCGGCTTGCGGAACGCGACCACCTCGCAGACCGAGTTGTACCCACCCATCGTGACGACGCGCTCCGCGCCGCGCACCAGGCGGCACGGCTCGGCCAGGAACTCCAGCACCCGCAGGTTCGGGTCGGCCGCCGCCCGGTCGTGCAGACGCTGCCGCGCCTCCGCCGGCATGCACGGGCCGGTGATGATCACACCCGTCCGGCCCGGAGGGAGTTGCGCTGCGGCGAACGCCTCGGCCAGCGCGGCTCCGTCTTGTCCGCCGCCGACCATGCACAGGACGTACGGCCCGGCCGGCAACTCCGGCTCGGCCGGCCGGCCGAGCGCCGGGTGCCGCAGCAGACGGTCGCAAGCGTTCAGGTAGCCAGTGAATGCGAGCTTCGCCCGGACCTCCGGCCCGAAGCGGCACTCGCTGGCCACGTCGTATACCTCGGGGTCGCCGTACACCCAGACGGCGTCGTAGAAGTCGCGGATCGCCGCCTCGTTACCGGCCATCGCCCATTCGCGGCGGACGGTGGCCGGTTCGTCGAGTACATCGCGCAGGCCGAGGACGCAACGTGTCCGGCCGTTGGACCGCAGGTCGGCAAGAGCTGGCGCGAGTTCCCCAAGCGCTCCTCGCGGCTCCTTGTCGACGATGAGCAGGTCGGGGGCGAATGCGTTGAGCGCGGAACGGATCGTCTGGGCCCGTAGGTCGATCAGGTCGGCCGTTGCCATGTCGAGGGCGCGGGATCGGTACTGGCCGTCGGACGACTTGTAGAGCGACGGCAACGTCACGCAATCGACGCCCGGCGGCATCAGGAAGGCGCTCGCCTCGCGGGCACCGGCGACGAGCAGGACCGTCGCCGACAGTGGCGGGCGAACCAACGTTTGGGCGATTAACAGGTTGCGTCGAACGTGGCCGACGCCCATCGTGTCGTGCGAGTAGAGGGCGATCCGTCGTCCTTCGGGGCAAGCCGCGACGCCGTTGCGTGCTTGCCCCGGTCGGAGATCGGTGTTGGACGGAGTGACTTGAGTACTCATCTTCCGCCCACCAAACCCTTTCGGGCATGCGAAGTCACACCACGTCGATGAAGTCGCCGGACTTCACGAACCCCTCACATTGCTAGGAGCGGGGGTTGCACGCGTGGTCCGCAACAAAAAATGCGAAGCACTGCGACTCGCAAGACGACGGGTGCCGTGCGGCCCGGTGTGGTCCGCACGGCACCCGTTGTTTCAGGTCGAAAGTGGCACTGTCACAGACAGCCGTGCCGCCGCGACAGCTGCGAAAAACGACTACGGGACGGTGCTGCCGAAGCGGGTGCGGAAGCGCGAGAAATCTAAGCTATTGATAACGCCGTCGCCGTCGAGGTGAAGGCACCCCAC
>CAZNSL010000004.1:0-25218 GCA_964574975.1 uncultured Alcaligenaceae bacterium
TGACGCCGTTCTTCTTGAACAGGAGGGCGATGCCGTCGGTGTTGTTCTTGACCACACCATCCTTGCGTTTCATCATCGTGCCGAGGTCCAAATCGACCTTCGGAAGGATGATGCCGTGGCGCGCCGCCTTGTGCTTCGCCTGGGCGTAGAACTCGCTCGAATCGAGCAGGGCCTTGCTTGGGATGCAACCGACGTTCAGGCAAGTGCCGCCGAACGTGGCTCGCTTATCGATGCAGGCCACCTTTTTACCCAGTTGCGCCGCCCGGATCGCGGCAACGTAGCCGCCGGGGCCGCCACCGATCACGACCAAATCGAACCGTTCCGCCATGACGGGACCGACCTCCGCGCAAGGACGAGTACGTGACTAGCGTCAGTCTACGGCCACCGCGCGGCGGAAACAGAGGCACCGCGGGGGCCATTTGAGATTTCAAATGGCCCCGCGGTGTCCTTCGATGCCTCAGCCGTCAGTCCTTGTCCTTGCCGCCCTTCTGCAGCAGTTTCTCGACGACGCCACCCGGCAGCGTCAGGCTGACCGACACCTTCTTGCCGTCGGACTTGGCCTTAACCTTTTCGAGTGCCTCGTTGAGCGCCTTGTCGCCATCGCCGAGCCAGCCGCGAATCGCCTCGGTCGCCTGGGTGACGCCCTGCTCGATCTGCTGCGCCCCGGCCTTGGCCTTGGCTTCGTTCTCGTAGGTGACGTTGAATCGGCCGCTCACGTCTTTGTCGAGCGCCAGGCTGGCGAACGATACTTCGCGGTCCTCGTCGGACCCTTTAATGCCGGCCATGAAGAAGAAGTCGTTCGGGTCGCGCTTGGCGATAAGTTCCTTGAGCTGCTTGTCGATCTTGGCCGACTTCGATGCCTTGGTCCGGCCGAGTGCTTCGACGACGCTCGCCTTGTTACCGCCGAGGGCGACGATGCCCGGCTCCGGTACGGCCACGAACACCGCTTTACCGACCTGCTCGATCTCGATTTCGTAGACCGTTGGCCGGCCCTCCTTGGCGTGCTTAGTCAGCTTCGCCTGTTTCGATTGCTCGACGAAGTTCATGCCGACCTCGACCAGCGCGGTGACGGTCGGGTCGCATTGGATCAGCACCAGCGACTTCTCCGGGTCGTCTTCCAGGTCGCTGGCGACGACCACATCGGTAATGAAGTTGCGTGCGGCTTCGAAGCCCTGAGCGATGGTCTGAGGTTTCTTCAGTTCGCCGATCGCCTTCTTGATGTCCTCCTCCGGGAGTTCCTTGGCGTTGGGGTCGAACTGTTTGACCATCCCGATCAGATCGACGAGTTTGTCGCCGTACTTGTCGAAGGCAAGTGGCACGGCCGTGCGGACGACCGGCGCGGTGAGCAATTGCTTAACGTTGATGTGGACGTACGCACCAGTATCGTCCGGCAGGTACTTGAGCGGGTCGGCCGCCGCAGCGGGAGCGGCAGCCAGTCCGACGAGGGCGAGGGTCAGAAACGTACGGCGCATGGGTCCTCCATTCGGGATGGGTTATTGGCGCGTCAGGTGCGCGGGTCAACGACGAGGCGAAAACCGGGTAACAGTCGGGTAGTGTATGTGCCGCCGGGGGCAATGGTCTGGGACTTCCAAGCATTGCCCCGGCGGCGGTGGACGAGCAGGGTCGGGCTCCAGTGCGATTCGCGAATGTCGAAGACCCAATACTCTTGGATGGTCGGGATGCGTAGGTACAGATCGACGTTGCGAACCATGTCCCTGTCGAAGCAGTCGTCGCCGAGGACTTCGACGACGAGAACGGGATGGAGATCCTTCCAATCGCTGCGGTCATCCGAAGGGGCGTGCTTGAAGGCCGTGACATCCGGCTGGGGTGATGTCACACGGGTCGCGTTCGGAACAAACGTGCGACCCGCGGCCGAAACGTAACCGATCGTATTGGGGGCCGCTTTCGAGTAGACTTTGAGTAGCCAGTGGACCCACTCAGTAACGATGTCGTGCGGGACCTTCGCAGCCGGAGAAACGTACAGCCTCCCGTCGATGACCTCGTATTTGTAACCGACCAAGTAGTCCGCGCCCTCAAACTCCTCTTCGGACATCTCGCGGCCGTGGTCGTTCGGGCCGAGTTTGAGCATCGTCGTCGGCATGGTCGTCGTCCCGTCGCAGAAAAACAGCGTGCCCCACCCGCGGTCAGTGTACCGCGAGCGGGGCCACGTCGTATACCCGGTTCTTCGCCGGCCGGTTTCTTAGATTTCGAGCATCAGTCGCTCGGGGGTTTCGAGACACTCCTTGATTCGCACCAGGAATTGCACCGCCTCGCGGCCGTCGATCAGGCGATGGTCGTAGCTCAGTGCCAGGTACATCATCGGCCGGATTTCCACCCGCTCGCCGACGGCCACCGGGCGGCGCTGAATCGCGTGCATGCCGAGGATCGCCGTTTGCGGCGGGTTCAGAATCGGCGTCGAGAGCAGCGAGCCGAAGATGCCGCCGTTAGTGATCGTGAACGTCCCACCCTGGAGGTCCGTGACGCCAATCCTGCCTTCGCGGGCCTTGGTCGCCAACGCCGCTACTCCCTTTTCAATGCCGGCAAATGTCAGAGAGTCGCAGTCGCGCAGCACGGGTGTCATCAACCCCTTGTCGGTGCTGACGGCGACCGAAATATCGTAGAAGTGCTGTTGCACCACGTCCGGACCGTCGATGCGCGCGTTGACGATTGGAAACGCCTTGAGGGCTTCGACCGCAGCCTTCACGAAGAACGACGAAAAGCCAAGGTTGACGCCGTACTTCTCCTTGAACTTGTCCTTGTAACGCGCCCGCAGCTCATTGATGGCCGACATGTCGACCTCGTTGAACGTCGTTAGCGTGGCCGTCGTCTGCTGCGACTCGATCAGACGGGCCGCGATCCGTTGCCGTAGCGCCGTCATGCGCGTGCGCGTCTCGCGCTCACCGGGAGCACGGGCTGGCACTGCGGTGGCCGCCGGCGCGCCGTTGCCCACGGACTTAGCCGCCAGCACGTCTTCTTTGATGATGCGTCCTCCGCGGCCGCTACCGGACAAGCCGGACGTGTCGATGCCCTTCGATTCGACGAGTACCCGTGCCGAGGGCGACATCCCCGCCGCCGGGGCCAGCGCGACGACTGCTGCCGGCTTCGCAGTCGGGGCCACGGCCGGCTGCGTCGTCCTCGGAGCCGGTGCGACCGCACCCTCCTCGACCCGTCCGATAACTGACCCAACCGCGACCGTGTCGCCCTCGGCGGCGGCGGTGTGCAGAGTGCCGGACACGGGAGCAAGGACTTCGGAGCCGGCCTTGTCGGTCAATAATTCGGCGACCGGTTCGTCGCGGCGGACGGAATCGCCGTCCTTTTTGATCCAGCGGTTCAGGACGGCCTCCGTGACCGATTCGCCCGCGCTCGGCACCTTGATCTCAACGGCGGCCATGAATGAATGTCTCTGTTTGGTTGGTGGTCCGGTTTACCCCCGATCCTGTTTAAACGCGCACCCGTCCCGCCCCGAGCCGCGCCGGCGCGGCGCGCGTCAAGCCTCGCTCGCCTCGCAAGTTCGGTTCGCAGCATCACGGCCGCGATCCACCATCGAAGGCTCGCGCCCTCACGAACTCAGCGCCGGGGCCTGCTCGGCCGGCAGTGGCTTCGGTTTTTGGTCTGGCGTGGCCCGGACCAGATGCGGTACTTCACCACCGAGGGCCGCTTCGACCAGTTCCTTCTGCTCGCGGTCGTGAATCTTGTACGACGCCGTCGCCGGGCTGGCGCTGGCGTCGCGGCCGACGTATGACACCTCGCCGACTTCCTCGAACCGTCGCAAGTACGGTTCGACGAACGACCATGCCCCGCCGTTCTGCGGTTCCTCCTGCGCCCACACCCAGTCGGTCGTACGGCGATATCGCGTCAAGACCGCCCGCAACTGCTCCTCCGGGAACGGGTACAACTGTTCGAGCCGAACGATTGCCACGTCAGACGGTGGCGTGCGGATCTGCTTGTCCTTCGCCGCCTTCGCGTCGAAGAAGAAGTCGTAGTACAACTTGCCGCTGCACAGGATCACGCGGCGGACTTTCTGCGGGTCGGCCCGCGGGTCGTCGATGACTTCGCGGAAGCTGCCCGTCGTCATGTCGGCTACCGGCGACCGCGCCAGTGGGTGGCGCAACAGGCTCTTCGGCGTCATCACCACCAGCGGCTTGCGGAAGGTCCGCTTCATCTGCCGACGCAACAGGTGGAAGTACTGCGCCGGCGTCGTCGCATTGACAACCTGAATGTTGTCTTCGGCGCACAGTTGCAGGAACCGCTCCGGCCGGGCCGACGAGTGTTCCGGGCCTTGCCCCTCGTAGCCGTGCGGCAAGAGCAGCACCAGGCCGCTCGACCGCTGCCACTTCGACTCGCTCGATGCAAGGTACTGGTCGATGATGACCTGTGCCCCGTTGGCGAAATCGCCGAACTGCGCCTCCCACAAGACCAGCGTCTTCGGGTCGTCGAGCGAGTAGCCGAACTCGAAGCCCAGGACCGAGTACTCCGACAGCGGACTGTCGTAGAACTGCGGCTTCGCCTGTCCAGGGCGGACGTGTTCGAGCGGCACGAAGTGCCGGCCGGTGTGGTAGTCGGACCAGACCGCATGCCGCTGACTGAAAGTACCGCGACGGCTGTCCTGGCCGCTCAGTCGCACCGGAGTGCCCTCGGAGAGCAGCGTGCCGAACGCGAGCAACTCGGCGTGGCCCCAGTCGGCTGGCTCGTCCTTCTCGAAGACGTGCCGCTGCTTATCCAGAACCGTCCGCACCAGGTTCGGATGCGGCGTGAAGCCGTCGGGCACCCGCGTCAATGCCTCGTTAACTGTCTCGAGTGCGTCCATCGACGCACCCGTAGCGACCGGATTGTGCGAGTAGCGGTGGCTGTAGCCTTGCCAGCGGGCCTCGAACCGTACCATGCCACGCGGCCGCTTCGGCGATTTGCGCATGTCCTGCAAGGTCGCGTCGAGCTTGGCCTGGAACTCCGCGGCGATGGCGGTCGTTTCCGCCTCGGTCATGTCGCCCTGCTGGTGCAGTTGTGCCGTGTAGATCGCCGACGGCGATGCCTTGTTGCGAATCTTCGCGTACATGACCGGCTGCGTATACGCCGGCTCGTCCGTCTCGTTGTGACCGTTCTTGCGGTAGCCGATCAGGTCGATCACCACGTCGCGGCCGAACCTCTGGCGGAACTCCAAGGCGATGTCGGCGACGAACACGGCCGCCTCTGGGTCTTCCGCATTGACGTGGAAGATTGGGGCCTGAATGATCTTGGCCACCTCGGTGCAGTAGGCCGTCGAACGGGAGTCCGATGGCCTGGTCGTGAAGCCGACCTGGTTGTTGATGACGACGTGCAGAGTACCGCCGGTGGTGTAGCCTTCCAACCCGGCGAAGTTGAGCGTCTCGGCCACTTGTCCCTGGCCGGGCATCGCCGCGTCGCCGTGGATGATGATGGCCACGCCGCGCTTGCGGGCCGTGTCGCCAAAGACCTCCTGCTTGGCCCGCACCCGACCGGCGACCACGGGGTTGACCGACTCCAGGTGGCTGGGATTGGAAGTCAGCGATAGATGTACGTCGTGTCCCTTAACCTTCCGCGTCGACGAGTAACCGAGGTGGTACTTCACGTCGCCGTCGCCATCGCCTTCGCCGTCGATGAAGTGGTCGTCGAACTCGGCAAAGATCGACTCGTAGGGCTTGCCGAGGATGTTGGCCAACACGTTGAGCCGACCGCGGTGTGCCATTCCCACGACGAATTCCTGCACGCCGTCGTCCGCGGCCGAGTGGACGAAAGTGTCCAGCAGCGGGATCAGCGTCTCGTCGCCTTCGAGGCCGAATCGCTTTGCGCCCTGGAACTTGGTCGCCAGGAACTTCTCGAACAACTCGGCGTAGTACAACTGCCGTAGAATGTGGTGCTTCCGATCGAGCGGCAGTTGCGGCCGGCCACGTGTCGGCTCGATCCGCTCGCGCAGCCAACGGCGCACTTCCAGGTCGTGGATGTGCATGTACTCGTAGCCGATGGTGCGGCAATAGGTCTCGCGCAGCACTGCGATCAGGTCTCGCAACCGCATTGCCTTGAGGCCGACGAATGCGCTGGCGTCGAACGTCGCATCGAGGTCGGCGTCGGATAGGCCGAACGACTGCAATTCGAGTTGCGGATGGTTCGGCGGTGGGTCGCTCAACGGGTCCAAATTCGCTTGCAGGTGCCCGAGTTCGCGGTATCCGGCGATCAGCCGAACAACCTTGGTCTGGGCGGTCGATTCGGTTCCCTGCTCGGCGAGCCGCTGGAGGCCCAGCTCGAACCCTTCGAAGAACGCTCGCCACGACTCGTCGACGGAGGCTGGGTCGCGACGCCAGCGCTCGTGGAACTCCTCGAGGGCCGCCAGGTTGGCGCGGGTCGCGAACGACGCATTCATGCGGAGAAACTCGTACCGGCATGGAGGGCGTTCCCGCCGGGGGTCTGGGGCGTAGCTGTATTGTGGCACCCCGTCGACGCGAGACAAGCGGAACATAGGCCGATCGCATCGGATCGCCCGCCGAAGAGGGCCGGTAAGTTTTGACGGGTGGGGAATGCGGGTTATTTCCTTCAAGTTCGGCGCGGTGCGGGAAGCGAGGACTCCGATTTGACCCGCTGGCGGCCGCTTGGTAGCATGGGGGAGCGACAGAACCCGAACGACCGGTACGCCGCGTCCATGTTCGACATCCGGTACTTCAAACGCTTCCGCATGGAGCTGGACCTGCGCCGGCCGCCGATGCCTGCGCCGCTTCTGCCGGACGACTATTTTTGGCTGCCGTGGGACGACGGCCTTTTGAACGCCCACGCCCGAACCAAAGCCGACTGCTTCCGCGGCGAGATGGATGTCGAAGTCTTCCCGAGCCTGGGCAGCGAGGACGGCTGTCTCCAGCTCATGCGGGCGATTCGCTTGAAACCCGGCTTCCTACCGGGGGCAACGTGGCTCATCGGTCACGGCGCGGAGTTGGTGGCCACGGTACAGGGCGTCCGCGAGCGCTCGGGCTGGGGCGCGGTACAGAATCTCGGAGTGAGTGCCACCCACCGTGGCCGCGGGCTGGGCAAGGCCCTGATCCTGAAGGCGCTCGAAGGGTTCAGCACCGCTCGCCTGCCGGGGGTTTATCTCGAAGTCACCGCCGCGAACGCGTCGGCGGTGCAGCTCTATCGCCGCGTCGGCTTCCGCTGCAAGAAGACCGTCTACAAGGCCGTCGAACAACCCTACTTCTACCCAATCGCCGAACCGTCACTCGTCGGGTAGAATCAGGCAATTGCCTACCGCCGACCGCGCACCAGGAGCCGCCGTGTCCCAGGACGTATTCCAGCACACCTACGCCAACGGCCTGACGCTCCTTGCCGAGCGCATGGACCACGTGCGTTCGGCGGCCCTCAACGTACTGGTGCCGGCTGGTTGCGTCTACGACCCGCCCGACCGCGCCGGTCTGGCGTCAATCCTGTCCGACTTGATTACTCGCGGAGCTGGCTCGCGCGACAACCGCGAGCTGACGATGTCACTCGACGCCCTCGGTCTTGACCGCAGCGAGTCCGTCGGGCAGATGCATATGCGCTTCTACGGCGCGACGCTCGCCCGCAACTTGCCGGCCGCACTCGAACTCTACGCCGACATCCTGCGCCGACCGCACCTGCCCGAGGACGAGTTGGAGCCGGTCAAATCGCTCGCGATCCAGGACCTACAAGGACTGGAGGACGAGCCGCGGCAGAAGGTACTCATCGAGTTGCGTAAGCGGCACTACCCCGCACCGCTGTCGAACGACCGGCACGGCACCGCCGAGGGCGTCGGGGCCGTCAGCCTGGGCGACCTGCGACGCTACTACGCGGCAAGATTCCGCCCGAACGGCACGATCGTATCCGTCGCGGGCAACGTCGAGTGGGAACCGCTGCGCGACCAGGTCGGCCGGCTCCTCGGCGACTGGGAAGGCACGGCTACCGAATTGCCGCCGGCCGGCCCGTCGAGGTCCGGCACAGGCCACATCGAAAAGGACACGCAGCAGATGCAGATCGCTCTTGCATACCGTTCGGTGCCGTTTACCGATGCCGACTACTACGCGGCGATGGGCGCGGTCAGCGTGCTCTCCGGCGGTATGAGTTCTCGCCTCTTCACAGAGATCCGCGAGAAGGAGGGCCTCTGTTACTCCGTATGGGCTTCGTACTCGTCCATGCGCGACCGGGCGAGTGTGTTCGCCTACGCTGGCACCAAGACGGAGCGTGCCCAGGAGACACTCGACCGTCTGGTAAATGAGCTGCGCCGTCTGCGCGAGGGCATTGAGGAGGACGAGGTGGCCCGCGTGCGGGCCGGCCTCAAATCGTCGCTCATCATGCAGGAGGAATCGACGTCGGCACGGGCCGGCTCGTTGGCGTCGGACTGGTACTACTTGGGCCGCGTGCGCAGCTTCGACGAGGTGAAGGCCGCAATCGACGCGATCAGTCCGAAATCGATCCTCGACTACGCCGATCGCTACCCGGCGCAAGACTTCTGTGCTGTCACGTTGGGGTCCAAGGCGCTCGACTTTTCCAAGATATGACCGCGGTTAGCCGCGCCGCGCAGCGGAGCGCGGGGCGGGCGACGCGCTCCGCTGCGCGTCGCGGCTAACCAGGGAAAGAGGTTAACCATGCAATTCCGCCAGCACACGCTGCCGAACGGGCTGACCGTGATCGGCGAGACCAGTCCGTCGGCCCGCTCCGCCGCCGTCGGTTTCTTCGTCCGCACCGGGTCGCGCGACGAGACGCCAGAGGTGTGCGGCGTGTCGCACTTCCTCGAACACATGGTCTTCAAGGGCACGCCGCGGCGCTCGGCCTTCGACGTCAACCGCGACTTCGACAAGATCGGTGCGAGTTACAACGCCTTCACTAGTGAAGAGAACACCGTCTTTTACGCTGCCGTACTACCCGAGTACCTGTCGGACGCCGTGGACATCCTCGCCGACATCCTGCGGCCCTCCTTGCGCGGCGAAGACTTCGACATGGAGAAGAACGTCATCCTCGAAGAGATCGAGATGTACGAGGACCAGCCCGGTTCGTCGGCCTACGACCACGCCAAGCGGCACTTCTTCGCCGAACACCCGCTCGGAAACTCGATCCTCGGCACGCCGCAGAGCGTCACGGCCCTGACGCGCAACCAGATGATTGGCTACCATGCGCGGCGATACGTCGCACCGAACGTAACGGCCGTGGCCGCGGGCAACTTCGACTTCGACCAATTCGTCGCCCTGTGTGCGAAGGCGTGCGCTTCGTGGGAGTCCGGCCCGACCGACCGCGGTCATTTGTGTCATAAGTGCGGCGACGGAGCAATCCGGTACCACACCAAGGAGAAGGTGGCACAGGAATACGTCATCCTAATGTCCGATGCCCCCGCGGCGGCTGATCCGCTGCGGCACGCGGCCGACACGCTCGCTCTGGCCGTCGGCGACGACAGCGGCAGCCGACTGTACTGGGCCTTGGTCGACCCGGGACTGGCCGAGTCGGCCGACATGGGCTTCTCCGAGTACGACGCGGCCGGGGCGTACTACACCTCGCTGAGCTGCGACCCCGACGACGCGGCCGCCAACCTCGACATCGTCCGCAAGGTGCTGACCGAGGTGCAGCGCGACGGCCTCACGGCGGAGGAATTGGAGCGAGCCAAGAGCAAGATCGGCTCGCGGGTGGTGCGCGGCAGCGAACGTCCAATGGGCCGGATGCAGGCACTCGGCATGTCGTGGACGTACCTGAAGCAATACCGCAGTGTGGACGACGAGTTGAAGGCGTTCGACGCGGTGACGCTCGATTCGATCCGCGAAGTCCTCGACCGCTACCCGATCGCCAACCCGACCACGCTGGCCCTTGGACCGCTCAAGGGGTAAGAAGGATTCACCACAGAGTCACGGAGGGCACAGAGAAAGGCTGAGGAAAGGAAATACAATCCTGTCTTCTGTCTTTCTCTGTGTCCTCTGTGACTCGGTGGTGAATCCTACTTCGCCTTGACCGTCGCCTCCAGCGGCGCGGTCCAGTGCTTCAACTCCGGCGTGTAGTACAGGTACGCCCGGCTCGCGGGTCCGCGGAACTGGCCGGGGACGCGTGCCACCACGTCGATCGCCAGGTCGATCTTCGCGTCCGGCGCGAGGTCGCGCCAGTACAGGATCAACTCGCGGCCGCGGACCTCGAACGAGCCGATCAGGCCCGGCTTGCCATCGCGCAGTTGCTTCATCTCGCGCAGTTGCTTGAAGTCGTCCGGGAGCTTCAACCCCGCCGGTAGGCCGACGATGGCGACGGCCATGCCTTGCCCCTTGCCGCTCACGTTTTCGAGTTGCACGCGCAGCCGGGCCGAGCCGCCCTCGTCGATGTCCGTGCGGTCGAGCGACGTGGCCAAGCGTACGGCACAGCCTTCGGCGCTCGGCGGTTGGAGTGTGCGGTAGCTCCACGCCAACGTGTAGGGGTAAGTGTTCTTGCCGGTTACTTCGGCCCGTAACTCGTTCGCACCCGGCTTGAGCGCTGAGCCAGCGTCTGGGACGGGGATCGACAGCACGCCATGCGCGCCCGCGGCGAAATCCACCCGACCGACCAATTCCGCACAGCGGTACAGCGACAGCGTGCCGGCCTCCGCGGCCTGTTTGTTGACCCGCGTGTACTCGATCAGGGCCTTGAGCGCCAGGATCGTCGATTGCGTCGCGCCGAAACCGCCGGAGCCACCGCGCTGCTTGCCGATCCACGCGACGGCCGAGCGCGTCGCCGTGCCGAACTCGGCCGGGCGGTTAGCCTTCAGGAAGCCCAGGACGGCCAGCGCCGTCGTCTCGATTTCGAGCGATTGCCCGCCGGAGCCAGTGATGCTCGTTGCCGCCCCGCGCAACGCCCCGTCCTGCGACAGTTTCCCGGCCAGTTCCTTCAATAGCGCCACGCCGTCGTTGATCCGCCCGCGGTTCAGGAGCGCGTTGGCAACGAGCGCTCGCTGGTACGGGTCGGTCGCGGTCTTCGCCTTTGCCGCCGCGGCGTTCAGTTCCGGTTCGATGTCGTCGCCGTCGCCGGCCTCGGTGACGGCCCAGACGATGTAGGCGTTGGTCACGTCGTCGGGGGCACGGCCGAAGGTGTCGAGAGCCTGTGGGTTGCGCGAGAACCCGCCCTTGCCGTCGCGCCGCGACAGAAGGAAGTTCCGCGTGCGTTCGATCAACATCGGGTCCACGTCGGTGACGGTCGCCATGTCCTTGAACTGCATGAGGCCATACGCGGTCAGCGCCTCGTGCGCCGGCGATTGGCCGAACCACTCGAAGCCCTCGCGCCGCGCCCTGGCCGGCACCTCGAACGCCGTCAGCTTGGCGTAGCCGCGTTCGAGCATGCCGCGGGCCGAGCGCACTAGGTCTGGGTTGGCCTGGTCGCTCTCGCGCAGGTAACGCAGCACCAGGGCGTTCGGGTAGTTCGTCGTCGAAGTTTGCTCGAAGCAGCCGCCCGGTTCGCCGAGCAACCCTTCCAGTCCCTTCTGCAACTCGGCGAGCGTGGACGGGAAGACGTTGAGCGAACACTTGAGCGAGCCGGGCACCCACGTTTCGGGCAAGACAACCTCGTGTCGGGCAACGCGTTCGAGTGCGTCGCTGACGGCCCCTTCGACCGGGAAGCCGTCCGGCACGACCGGCAGCTTGGCAAAGAAGACGTCGGTTGCGGACTCGGACGTACCGGCGAAGCGTACCTCGGCCACGCCTCCCACGTCGGTTGGCCGCAGGTGGAACACCTCGCGGCCTCGCTGCATCGGGCCGACCGTGACCTTTCGGTTCGCAGCGCCGTTCGTGACGGCGAGACCGCGGAACTGCGCCTCGACTTCGACCGTGCGCTGCGCGTCGGTCTCGTTGGCGACCGTCACGGGGATGCCGAGCGTGTCGCTGGCGGTGACTTCGGTCGGCAGCTTCGGCTCCACGGTGATCGGCTTGCCGACGGCGATGTGCGTCGTCAATTCGCCGAGCCGACCGTCCGGAGTATGGCCGATGGCGACCACGCGGTAGCGAGTCACGGAGTCGGCCGCCGAGAACCCCACGCTCAACCCGCCGGACGGCAGCACGAGGGCCGGGTGCCAGTACAGCGTCTCCGCAAAGTCAGCGCGTTCGTCTCCGGCCACGGTATTTTGCCGGTGGGCGTACTCGCGGACGACGAATGGCGGCGCGGCAGGTATGCTCTTGGCGCGAGCAAGGAACTCGCCGCCGAAGCCGGCCGGCATTTGCCCGCCGCCCGGCATAGCCCCGCGGTCGACTTTGGCGAATACCCGGCCGGCCCTGGCCTGATTGCGAACATCATTCCCGGCGAGTTGTCGCTGGAGTTCGACGCGGGCCTTTTCGTCGGCGACTTTCTTCGCGCCATCCTCCAGCTTGTCGATACCATTCCTGGCAAACCTAGCGGCATCCTCGGCCTCCTTTGCCAACCGTTGCTGGACCTCTCTGCCGTCGCCGGGCTTTGCCGGCGGGGCATCAAAACGCGCCTTTGCCGCCGGCTCGGCCGCGTCGAGTGCCGGGGTCGGGACGGGTGCCGCGGGCGGCCCTGGCATTCCGGCAGGGCCGGGAAGCGGCGGTGGGGGGGCCTTGGCCGCTGGTTCGTTGCGAGGCATGTCCCGATCGTCGAAGTTCGCCTTGGGCCGCTGCGCGTCGGGCACCGGCTTCGCTTCGCCCTTGGCACCCAAGGCCAACATTTCTACCCCCTCCGCCAGAGGTGCTTCGGCCTTCGGCATGGCGAATCCTTTCGGCACAGGGGCGGCGCGGGTTGCCGGAGTTGGCAGCGATGCATTGGCCAGCCCCCGATCCGCTATCGGCTCGCGGGTCCAAATCGCAACGGCCACGGCACAGCCGGCGACCGCCAGCGAACCGGTTGCGATCCACAAGCCGCGACGTTGGACGAGGCCGGCAAACAACAGGCCGACCGCGGCCACCGACGCAAGTGTGGCCAAACCTGGCACGAGGTAGCCGAGTATCCGCCTGCGCGATTCCAGAACCTTGTCGAGTTCGGCACGGGCCGCGGTCACGGCCGCATTAGCCGCCTCGACCAACTGGCGCTTCGCCACCTCTTCGGCGGCGTATCGCTCGTCGGCCCGGATCGCTTCGAGTTCGGCCGAGACGCGGGTCACGTCGTCCGTCGCCGTGCGCACTGCTGGCTCCAATGCGTCGCGGACGCGGCGGGTCTCCATTTCCAGCGACGTGCGACGAACGGCTTCCGGGGCGGCCGGTGCCTGGCGCAACAGCACCGCCTCGTCCTTGCGGGCGGTACTCTTTTGGCGCGGGTCCGGGAGCGATTCGACGAACCGCCGCCAGCCCTGTGTGCCGAGCAACAGGTCGAGCGCGGCCTCCGCTTTCGGGTGGTCGCCGAGCAGCACGTCGGCGTGTTCCAAGTCCTCCGGCGTGCGCACTTCGCTGGTCAGGTAGACGTAGGTTGGCATCGACTTGTACGTCCTCTCATCGGCCATCGTCACCACACTTTGGTTGACGACGCCGAGAGCCACCACCGCACCGGCCGCCTCGCCGCGCTCGTTCGTCGCAAAGAGTTCGAGTGACACCGGCTCGCCCGGGGCGTAGCGAGCCTTATTCGGCTTGACTGCGAGGTTCAACTTCGCCGACGGCTTGCGGTAAACGAGCCGTTCGGCGACCGGGCGCAACTCCGGCTGTGGCCCGCCGCCCTGCTCCTCGAAGACGGTGATGCGGGTCACGCCGCCAAGCCCGCCCTGCGGCGTCAGTTCGACATCGGTCGAGCCGTTCGCCGGCAACTGCACTCGCCGGTGGTCGAGCATTCGTCCGCGGCCGTACGCCCCGACGAACAGCGATCGGGCCCCCCCTGCGCTGTGGACGCGCACCTTCAGCGCTTCCGGCTCGGCACTCACCGGGTCGAGCGCGGACAGCACGACGCCCTCCGCGGCGACGGCCGGCAACTTGTACTCGCCCTCGGTGCCGACCGGCGTATCGACGAGGAGCCGGTAGGACTGGCCGAACTCCGGCGTGAACTCGACGCGGCCCTGACCCTGGTTGATGCCCGGCTCGTTCGTATCGGTCAGCGTCGCGGCGGTGGCGACCGTCTGGCCAGCCGCATCGACGATTCGCCCGGTCAAGTCGGCGGGCTTGCCGAGGGTGCTGCGCACCTGGAAGTAGACGCGATTCGGCACGCCGGCAACGAGATCGCCGCCCTCCGGGTAGAAGTCGATGTGGAGCTTCTTCAGCACCACGGGGATCGGCTTGTTCAGCGTCTCGACGCTGCCGCCGTCGTTGAAGGCGACGTTTAGGCTGGCGACACCGCGCTCGATCTGGGCCGGCAGCTTGAAGCGGACGGCGACGCGGCCCTCGGCATCCGTCGTCGGGTTCGGCGTAACCGCGAATGTGGCGTCATCGACGCGCACCGTCGCCGTCACCGGCCGGTTGGCGAGCGCCCCGCCTTCGGCCTTGGTCGCCTTGCAATTGGCCACGACCTCGTCGCCGGGGCCGTAGGACTTCCGCGACCATTCCAGCACCTTGTTGATGCGGGCCGGCTGGTACTTGTTCACCAGGAAGGTCCGCTTCTCCTCCGGGAAGCGAC
Organism: uncultured Alcaligenaceae bacterium; assembly: GCA_964574975.1. GTDB lineage: Bacteria > Planctomycetota > Planctomycetia > Gemmatales > Gemmataceae > JAXMAS01. The sequence goes on from CAZNSL010000004.1 coordinate 14,488, forward strand.
CCGATGTCTCGCGCACGGCCAGCGTGTACTCGCCGCCGGCGGCCGACTCGGGGATCGCCCACTCGCCCGCGCCGACGCCGCGCACCGGCTTGCCGTCGGGGCCGTTGATCGGCTTGCCGTCCGGCCCGACGAGGCTCGTGCGGCCTGGCGGCAGTGGCGATTCGACGCCGAGCGGGTCGCGCACGAGGTACTGGAGCGTGAACTCCTCGGCCGGCGGCCGCAGCCGTAGGCGATCGAGCGTCAGCGAGCGGAAGCGAACCGTTTCGCCCGGCTGGTACAGCGGCTTGTCGGTCGTCAAGTGCGTGACGAATATGGGTGTCGCGAGTTGCAGACGCTCGCGCAGTTCGCTCTTCGGGCCGGTCTCGCCCTTGGCTTCCAGTTCGAGATAGAGTTCGCGGTCCGGCGTCAGCGGCAGGTCGGCGGGAAGTTTCAAGTTCCACGTCGCCGCGGCCTCCGTAAGCCGGTCCTCGAAGACGACCGTGCCGGCCTGGTCCTTGACGCGGGCGGCGAGGACGGCCAGCGCGGGTCGGTTGCGGCCGTCGAGCGTCTGCACGCGGTAGTCGTTGGGCGCACCGGGCGTCAGCGTGGCGGGGCCGCTGATGACCAGCGACAACTGCTTGGCCCGCAATTCGTTCTGGGCCTTCGCCAGCCGCTCGGCGAGCGTCGTCTCCGCGGCCGCGAGTTTGCCTTTCGTGGCGACGAGCTGCTGCTGGGCGATGACGACGCGCTCTGAGTGCGCGTGCGCTAGCTGCGCTAATGCGTCGTTCGCCGCAGCGCGTTGGACTTCGGCTTGCGCGACATCGCCCCGGCGGCGCGAACTCTCGACGAGGTTCGCGGCGGGCGGCGTGCCGGCCGCGACCAGCACAGCCGCGGCGGCGCACCAGGCAAGCCAGCGGCGGGCGGGCCGGGCGGCTCGTGCCGGTTCGGCGACCGGCGGCTCGAAACGGACGCCGGGGAAGTCGCTCTTGGCCGCGGCGGTGAGGAGCATCTGCACCCGACCGGCGCGGGCCAGGGCGGCGCGCCCTTCGGGCGTGTCGAGCCGGGCCAAGGTCTCGGCGTCGGCGGGATCGGTCAAGCCGTACAGGTGGTCGAGGGCGAGTTCGTCGAGTGGATCGCGAGCGGACATGGCGTCTCCTCCCCAGGGCGTCGGGGGCGGGTTTATGCAAGGACCTTGCGGAGCTTCTGGAGGGCGGCTCGCATCTGGGTCTTGACGGTACCGACCGGGCTATGGCGGATTTCGGCGATCTGCTCGTAGGTGAAGCCACCGTTCTGCCGGAGCAGGAAGACCTCCTTTTCCTCCGACCGCAGCGTCAGGATCGCGTGACGCAGCCGGCCGAGGTCCTCCTGGTCGGCGAGCGTGTCGGACGCCGGGGGGTTGCGGTCGACGAGCATGGTGTCCTCCCCGAGCAGGGGCATGGCCTTGCGGTGCCAGGCGCTGCGGCGCATATCCTTCGCCGCGTTGAGGCCGACGCGGAAGATCCACGCCCGGACGTTCTGGATACCCGCGAGCGTGTCGCGGGCTTTCCAGCACTTGACGAACGCTTCCTGGGCAGCGTCCTGGGCGTCGTCGCGGTTGCCGAGGACGTACATGAGCGTACTGACGAGTTCGTCGCGCAGGGCGTTGAAGGCGTGCAACAGCACGTCGCCGGTCGGGGGCGGTACGGTCCCCGCGACGCTCGACCGGACCGCTTCACTGGTTCCGGGAGTGCTCATGGTCCAACCCTTCCGACGGGTGCCGCGCCGCGGCGGATTGCGCGGTGCGGGAAAATCGCGAAACGTTAAACGGCCGACCGCACCGCATCGACGAAGCGGCGCATCGTGTCCGCGTCCTTGACGCCCGGACTCGACTCGACGCCACTGGCCACGTCCACGGCATACGGCCGGACGACGCGAATGGCCTCGGCCACGTTCTCCGGCGTCAGCCCGCCGGCGAGGATGAGCGGCACGCCGGGGTCGAATCCGGCAAGCAGGTGCCACGGGGCCGTCTGGCCGGTGCCGCCGTATTCGCCGGGGAGGTTGGCGTCAACGAGAACGGCCCGCGGCTTGACGCTGCGTACGCCATCGCGAATCGCCTCCAGGTCCGATTCGTCGCCGAGTCGGAAGGCTAGAATCAGCGGGTAGTCCTCGGACTTGAACGGCGGCCGACTCATGCCGTGCCACTGGATGAAGCGAGCACCGACGGTGGCGGCAACGATTTCGACTTCCATCGCCGTTTGCTCGACGCAGACGGCGATGGGATCGATAAACGGCGGCAGGGCGTCGGAGACATCGATCGCTTTGGCCACAGAGATAAACCGTGGCGAGCGGGGGTGGAAGTTAAACCCGATGGCGTCGGCACCGGCGGCGACGGCAGCCCGCGCGTCGTCGGCCGTTCGCACCCCACAGAATTTGACGCGTACGCGGCTCATACCGCGGTTCTACTCGCGTCCCGATCCAAAGCCCACCCGTGGCAACGGATGGGCCGCAGGTTACAATCCCGGCATGTCGAACGCCGCCAAACTGCACGCGACGCTCGCCGAGGTCGAGGCTCGCTTCGTGGACCTCTGGGGCGCGATGAGTTCGCTGTGGGGCATCAACCCCACGATGGCGCGCATTCACGGCCTCTTGTACATCACAGGCGAAGCTCTGACGATGGACGACGTGATGGACCGTCTATGCATCTCGCGCGGCAACGTGAGCATGAACCTGGCGAAGCTCGTCGAGTGGGGCCTGGTACGGCGAGCGCACACCCGCGGCGACCGCCGCGACCGCTACGCCAGCGTCAGTGAGGTGTGGGAAATGTTCACGCGCGTAGCGGCCGAGCGCAAGCGGCGCGAGATCGACCCGGTGCTGACGACCCTGCGCGAGTGCCGCGATAAGCTTTCGGCCGAGTCGCTCGGCGAACGGGCGACCGAGCCGGCAGCGCGAGAGCGGGCGCGGCGGGTCGACGACCTCTTGGCCTTCCTGCAGCTCATGGACCACCTGGCGACGCAGTTCCTGGCGAGCCACCGGGACCTGCGAGCGGCGGTAGAACGGCTGTCGGGACCGGGCTAGCTACCGAACCGACGCCGCGCCAGTGCCAGCGCCCCATGCAGGACGACTTGCTCGCCGAGAGCCGCCGGCACTATCTCGAAACAGTCGACAAACGGCCGGAAAACGCGCTGTGCCACCTTGGTCCGCAGCGGCTCGAACAGCAACCGCTCGCCCAAAAGCGACACGCCGCCGCCGATGACGATGCGCCGCGGGCAGACGAGTGCAACGACTTGACAGATCGCTTCGGCCAACGGTTCCCATGCCGCGTCGAGGATTGCCAGGGCGGCCGCGTCTCCGCGCAGGGCCGCATCGGCGAGTTCGCGTGCCGGGCGGCCCGCAGAACGGTCGATGGCCCAACCGGACGCCAATTGCTCCAACGGCTTCATGCCGGCGGGTGTCGCCATCCGCAAATGCCCGACCTCGGCCGCGCCTTTGCCCGTGCCGCGGAAGATTTCGCCGTCGATAATCAGGCCGCCGCCGATGCCGCTGCCGATGGTCATATAGAAGATCGGCGACAACCCACGGCCGGCACCCAACAGCGCTTCGCCCAGGCCGGCCACGTCGGCGTCGTTGCCGATGACGCACGGCATCCCAAGTGTCTGCTCCGCCCAGTCAGCGAGCGGGAAGCCGTCCCAGCCGCCGACCTGGTGCGACTTGAGGATGCCGCGCGTCGCATCGTCCACCGGACCGCCGAAGCCGATACCGACACCGCGCAGTTGCGAGCGGTCCACGCCCGACGAAGCCAACACCTCCGGGAATGCCGCGGCGATGCAGTCGCGGATACCGACCGCGCCGGCGGCGACATCCACTGAGCCTCGCCACGACCCAGCGAGCGTGCCATCGCCGTGGCCGACGGCCAGTTGCAGCTTCGTGCCACCGATCTCGACGCCGAGGTACATTCGCTCACCGCTTCGCTTGTTGGAGGGCCTTGGTCGCTGCTGCATCCTTCGGGACGGCCTTCAGTGCCGCTTCGAACTCCCGCGTGGCATCGGGCTTCTTGTTGGCCTTGAGTGCCTTGACTCCGGCGTCCATGCGCTTGGCATACTCGACGCGGCGGGTCGCCTCCGGGTCGTTCGGCTGTGTCCGCAACGCCGCCTCGTAGGCTTTCTGAGCGTCGGCGTATTTCTCCTGCCGGGCGAGGGCGGCCGCCGCGTTCATCTGCTTGACGTACTCCGGCGGCAGGCCCTTCGCAGGGGGCGGTTTCGGCGGGGCCTTGGCCTTGTCGAGTTCGCCCTTGGCAGCCGCCAACAGTCGTTTCGCCTCCGCGTCGTCGGGAACTAGCCGCAGGGCCGACGCTAGCACCTGGGCCGCCTCCGCGTAGCGCTTGGCGGTGTAAGCGTCGCGACCGGACTTGAGCAAGCGGTCGAAGTTGCCGCGCTGCTGCTTCGCCGTCGCGTCGGCCTTCGCCCGTGCCGCGGCGTCGGCCTTTTCCTTCGCCTCACGTTGGGCGCGATCGCGGTCGGCCTTCGCTTTGGCGTCCGCAGCGGCCTTCGCCTTTGCCTCCCGATCCACGCGATCGCGGTCGGCCTTCGCAACCGCGTCGGCTTTCGCTTTCGCCGTGCGATCCGCGTCGGCCTTCGCCTGAGCTTCGCGGGCGATACGTTCGCGCTCCGCTTTGGCTCGTGCCGCGTCGGCGTCGGCCGTCCTTGCCTCCTGCTTCTTGCGCTCGGCGGCCAGCGCGTCGAGACTCGCCTGCTCGGCTTTCGACACACCGGCCAGCGCGTCGAGGTTCCCCGGCGCAACCTTGAGCGCCAGCTTGAAAGCGTCGAGCGCCTTGTTGGGCGTACCGGCCGCCAGAGCCGACTGGCCGGCCGCCAGGAGGCGGGCGATGTCGGCCTGGCGCAACTTCTCCTCCGCGAGCCGCCGCGACTCGGCTTCGGCCCGGATGTGCTCGGAATCGCGGGCGTCCTGGGCCTGCTTCAAGCCGCTCAAGGCCGCGTCGCTGTGGTACAGCTTCACCGCGGTCTGGTACTGAGCGATGGCCGAGTCGTAATTCTTGCCGCGCATGGCCGCGCCGGCAGCTTGCAAGGCCGTGGCGTAGAGCGACTGATTGCGGCGAGCTTCGGCGTCTGCCTTCTCGCGGGCCGCCTTCCCCGCAGCCAACCTGGTCTCCACTTCTTTGCGCGCCGCCTCGCCCTTCTTCGCGGCGGCAGCCCGTGCCTGCGTTGCCAAGGCGTTCGCCAACAGCCGGTCGGCTTCATCGCCGGGGTGCAGCCGCCGCGCCGACTGGAGGGCGACAACCGCCGCATCGACGTTGCCGCCCTTCGACAACTGCTCGGCGTTCACGAGTAGGCGGCGGTACTCGCGGCCGTCGAGTTCCTCGCGGACGCGCCGGCGTGTGGCCTCCTCGGCCTCGCGGCGGCGGCGCTCGTTTTCGACCTCCCGGCGCACGCGCGCCAGCTCGGCCTCGCGCTGCTGCCGCAACTGCCGCTCGCGCTGCGCCACCGCCTCGGCCGCCTTCAGCCGCGCCTGCTCTCCGGCCAGGACGCGCACGGCGGCCGCCTCGTGGAACACGTCGTCGCGCCGCTGCAAACCGAGCGCGCTGTCGAAGAGCTGCGCGGCCAGGGCGTACTTCTGGGCGTTCCGCGCGTCGCGCGCCTGGGCCACCAGTTGCGCGTACGCCACCTCGCGCTGCCGCTGTCGTTCGGCCTCGGCGACGGCCGCAGCCTGCCGGACGGCGGCAATGCGGGCCGTCTCCGCGGCGTGGGCCAGGTCCGCCCGTCGCCGCTCGTATTCGGCGACCGCGGCGGCCTGCCGTTCGGCGTCGCGCCGCCGCTCCGCGTCCAGGGCCGCGACCTGCGCCCGCCGGTCGAGTTCCTGGAACAACACCTGCACCGCGACGCTACCCGGCCGCTTCTTGCCGAGGTCGCCGACGATGCCGAGCGCCAGCGTCAGGTTGTTGCCGGCCGCCTGCCGCGCCTGCGCCAGTGCGGCCCGTTCCGCGTCGGCCTCGCGGTGGAGACGGTCGCGATCGGCCGGGTCGATCAATAGCGCGTGGGCAAGTTCGGGCAACCGGTACTTCAACTCGCCGGGGTCGGCCGCCTGGACCTCGGCGGTGGCGAGTCGGGCGCCCGTTTCGGCGTCGAGCAAGTGAGCCGCCACGACGATGCTTCCGGGACCACCGCGCAACGTGCCGACGACGACGAAGCGAGCGTTCAGTGCCCGCCCCAGGTAGCCGCGGGCCGCCGGGTCCACGACCACGTCCTTGAGCGTCACGCCGAGTCGGGCGGCGTAGTAGCGTACCTGGCCGCGATCGACGGCCTCATACGGCGGACAGAGGTACGGCGGCAGTTGCGCCGCGGCCCAGCCGCCGAGGCCGGATGGCACCAGGGCACCATCGAGCGGCACGAAATCGAGGACGGCGACTCGCGGCCGCACGGCGACCGGCGCGGCCACGGGCGGCAGATGCGGCCGGCAGAGTTCCAGGCGATGCCCGATGTCGGCGCTACCGTCGCTCAATGCCAGGGCAACCTGATACTGGTCGTTCGCCTCGCGGTAGCGACCGCGGCGGAAGAGGTTGTCGCCGAGTTCGACGGCGACCGCCAGGCCGCGCAGCCGAACCTTGTGGTCCTTGGCCAGTTGCACGTTGACTGTAACTGCCGCGCCGGGTGGCGGTAGAGCGGCGAAGTCGGACGCGCCGCAGCCTCCGCTCTCCAACGGACGCGCTGCGCTCACGACGATCGGCGGCGGATTGTTGGGTATCAGTTCGTCGGACGACGGGAAGCGGATCGACTCGATGGCGATGGCCGGAGGTGGTGGCGGGAGTTGCGCCACCGACTGCCGCTCGTAGGCCAGCCGCTGTTCGTCGCTCATGAGTAACAGGGCCGCCAGCGACGGCAACCGCGTCAGGACGGCTACCGGCGTCGGCGCGACGACCTTGGCCGTCTGCACGACAAGCCCAGTCTTCACGTCGATCAAGCGGGCGTGGACGGTGACACCACTCAAAGGCGCCACGCTGCCGACGACGAGGTAGCGTACCCGCGCAAGCCGGGCAAACTCAGCGCGGGCAGCGTCGCCGCCGGCTACGTCGGTGGCCGTGAGCCGCAACTCGTCGAGTACCTTGCCGACCTGACTGCGCTCGACGACATCGAACCGGCGTTGGAAAGCCGGCAGCAATTCCTCGGCCACGGTGCGGCCGGCATCGGCCATGCCGACATCGCCGCGCGTCTCGAAGTCGGCGATGGCCAGGCGCTCGCGTCGCGATTGGATCGCAAGGATGCAATCGTCGATTTCTTGCCGCACGAGCGGCGTGTCCCATACTGCGGCGGCTTCCCGGAGGGCAGCTAGAGCATCGTCGAGCTTGTCGGCGTCGCGGCGTAGTTCGGCTGCCCGGTGGCGGGCGTCCTCGTATCGGCCGAGCGCCGCCTTTGTCGCATCGAGCTTGCGGCGCAGGTCTTCCTGGCCCCCAGCGAGGACGGCCTGCTCGTAGGCCAGCGCCGCGGCTCGCAGATCTTTGGCGCGTTCGGCGTCCTCCGCTTCGCGCCGGAATTGGGCGAGCCGGGCGTCGCGATCGAGTCGGGCCGTCACCAGGGCGTCGGCTTGCCGCTTCAGGTTGACGATGACCGCCGATGTCTCCGAATCGCTGTAGGCGGCCATAGCATCGGCCGCGAGTTTCGCCGCCTCCTCCGGCTTGCCGTCGGTCAGCACGGTGCGGATATCGGCAGCCACTCGCTCGGCGGCCGCCCTGGCCTCGATCCGCCGCTTGAGTTTGGCAATCTCGGCCCGAACCTGCTCGGTATCGATTGCCGTGCGAGCCGCTTCGAACGACACCACCGCCTCGTGGAGTTTGTTGTCGGCCGCCAGGGCCAGCGCGTTCCACACGGCCGTGTCGTACCGCTGTTGCGGTGATGGCTCCGGTTGCGGCACTGGCGTGTAAGCCGCCTCAACGGGTACCGCGTCCGGCGGTTTGACGACGGGGGCCGGTGTCGGAGCGGGTTGCTGCGGGGCGACGGCGACGGGCGTGCCACGGCCACAGCCGAGGACGAATACGAGAGCAGCAAGCGGTGTCAATCGTTGCATCGGAAGGACTCCGCGGGAGAGGTGCCTACGCACGGGGAGCGTACCCCGAGCGGCTCCGGCCGGCAAGACAGGTACGATGCGAAATGGAAACCGGACGCGGCCGTTTCCGTTTGCCGCGGCACCACCTATTCCGACCGGATGCTACTCGACTGGTCCGCGGCCCGCGCCGCGATGATGCTCGACCCGACGGTCATCAACCTCAACAGCGGCTCGTTCGGCCCGACGCCGCGACCGGTCTTCGAGCGCGTCACCGAACTGCGCCGCCGGATGGCCGCCGAACCGATGGACTTCCTCGTCCGCGAACTGCCGTCGCTCTTGTGGCGCGCCCGCGAACGATTGGCCACGTTCCTCGGCACGACCCCGGAACGACTCGTCTTCCGCCACAACGTGACCGGCGCAATCAACCTCGTCGCGTCGACGCTGGCGCTCGACGCGCCGGGCGAAATCCTGATTAGCGACCGCGAGTACGGTGCGATGCAGTGGTGCTGGGAGCGCGCTGCCGGCCGCTTGGGCCTGGATGTCCGCACCTTCAAGTTGCCGCTGATGCCGGCTTCGCCGGGCGAAATCGTCGACGCGGTCGAGGCTGCCCTGACACCGCGGACTCGCCTGCTATTCTTCTCGCACGTCTACTCAGCGACGGGGCTGGTGGTACCGGCCAAAACGTTGTGCGACCTGGCTCGCCGACGCGGCATCGTCTCCGTCGTGGACGGGGCACACGCGGCAGCGATGATCGACCTGAACGTCGATTCCGTCGGCGCGGATTACTACGGTGGCAACTGCCACAAGTGGCTGCTCGCGCCGATTGCGTCGGGTTTTCTCGTCGCTCGCGGCGACGCGCTCGACCGGCTGAAACCGCTGCAAGTCAGTTGGGGCTACCGCACGCCCGCGTCGGACGAGCGCGATGAGTTCGGCTCGACACCACGTGTCCGCGCGCTGGAGTTCGAGGGCACCCACGACGTTTGCCCGTGGCTGGCCGTGCCGGAGGCCATCGACTTTCAGACCGCGCTGGGCTGCGACAACGTCCGCGGCCGCATCGGCGAGTTGGCCGCGTACACCCGCGCCCGCTTCCCCGCGCTGCGGTTAACGACTCCAGAGCCACCTTGGAGCGGCGCAATGACCGCGTTCTGGTGGCCCGACGGGTTCGACGCCGAGGACATCCGTCGTCGGCTCTGGGACCGGCGAATCGAAGCCCTCGTCGGAGAATGGCCGCAGGGACAGACGTTGCGCGTTTCGACGCACTTCTACACGACGGAAGCGGAAATCGACGCACTCGCGGAACTCGTCGCCAAGATGGCACAGGAACGCGGGAACGTATCTTCGAAGCATCGCTAACGGAAAATCCGCGGAGCCGAGCGGCGCGTCGCGCGACACTAAGTCGCTACCCGGAAGGGTTTACCCAACCCGCCGCGACACCAGGACACCCTGGTTCGTCGCGGCGTTTCGCGGTGCGGAGCGACAATGCCGACTTGATAGGGCTGGATGCGACGGATACATTTAGTAGGTTCCCCGCGCGATTCCCCGCGTGCCCGCACGCACCTCCAGCACGAGGCCATCGTGAGTACTGTACCGAAGCCGCCCGCGAACCCACCCGAGGGCGATCCGTCCGGGGGGCGCGGCCCACGGAAGATCGACATCGCCTTCGAAGATGTCGCCCGGCTGGCCGGCACCGATAAGCCGCCGGCCGAGTTCTGGCAAGAGTTCCTCAACAAAGTCGTCGCCGGTATCGACGCCCCCGCGGGCGCGATCTGGCTGCGCACGCCCCAGGGCTTCTTGCAACTCCAGTGCCAGACCAACCTCGACGGCGTCGGCCTCGACAAGCACAAGAATGGGCGCCAGAGCCACAACGAGTTGCTGCGTCAGGCGTTCCAGATGTCCCGGCCGATCCTCCTGGAGCCGTACGGAACCACTGGCATTCAGGAAGGCCCACCGGCCGGCAACCCGACCGAGTACGTCAACCTCCTCGCGCCCATCCAGATGGAGAAGGAAGTTGCCGGTATCGTTGAGGTGTGGCAGGAACCGCGCTGGGACGCCCGCGTACAGCGGACGTGCCTGAACTACTGCATCCAAATGGCGGGGTACGCATCGAACTACCTCCGCAACCAGTCCGGCCGCAAGCTCATCGGGCAGGAACAACTCTGGACGCAACTCGAAGCATTCACGCGGGAAGCCCACGCCAGCCTCGACCCGGTGCGCGTCGCCTACCACGTCGCCAACGAGGGCCGGCGACTGATCGGCTGCGACCGCGTCAGCGTCGCCGTCGTCGAGGCGAAAAAGTGCAAGATCGAAGCCGTCAGCGGTACCGATGTCATCGAGAAACGCTCCAACCTGATCCAGTTGATGCGCGTGCTCGTCGATGCCACACTGAAATGGGGCGAAAAGCTCGTCTATCAGGGCACCAAGGACGACAGCCTGCCGCCCGATGTGCTGGCCGCCCTCGACGAATACCTCGCCGAAAGTAACTCGAAACTCCTGGTCCTGCTGCCGCTGCGCGACGAACGACAGAAGGACCTGCCCGGCCCCGCACGTTCGGCTCTTCTGATGGAGTCGTTCGAAACGCCGGAGGCCGTCGAGCCACTGATCTCGCGGTTGGAAGTCGTCGGCCGGCACGCCGTCTCGGCCCTGTACAACTCGCTGGAAATGCGGCGCGTACCGCTGGCGTGGGTGTGGTAGCCGATCGCTGCCGTCCGCGACGGCCTCGGC
>CAZNSL010000005.1:0-24980 GCA_964574975.1 uncultured Alcaligenaceae bacterium
GCACTTTCGGGCGACGTCGTTGGTAGCGGCCGCGACGGCACGCTACGCTGCTTCCGGCGACTCATCCAACCGAACGAGAATCACGCGGCCGACCGTGAATACGCGTCATCGAAGCTCGTCATTGCTGGTGCATCAGACGTCCCGCCGGCAGCCGGCGCGGCCGATGGCGCCCGGCCCACTTGGCCATTTGTCCGTCCACGCCGGGAACAGCAGTAGTGGGCCCTGCCGATCCACACGCTCCATGGCGCCTATCCGAACAATTGACGACGCCTTTCCCGATCGTCGATTGTCAGGATTGCCGGCAGGGCTAGAAATCGCCTCGGGGCTGGTTCCGCCGCCGGCAAGTGGTGAAGTGTCTCCTTCGACGCGTCGTCCGGTGCCGGCCCGGCGCCCGGAGGCGATTGCCCATGTCCCACGACGGTAGCGGATCCCGGTTCTACGCGAAGCGACACTGGATCGCTTCCGTCACCCTCGTTGTGCTGGTCGGGCTGTTCGCCGCCTGGGTTTACGGGCTCGAAAAGAAACAGAGGGTCTTTCTGGTCAACGGCACGAGCCGGCCCTACTCGGTCGTCATCCGTGGCCGGGAGCATTCGCTCGCCCCGGGTGTCGCAACGCCCGTGGGCATTCCCAAGGGCGACGTCGAAGTCGCATACCTCGACCCAAGCCTGGGACTCGCTCCGGTGCGCTTCACGATCGAGTCGTACTCCGACCGCACGCTCGTCATCAACCCGGACCGCGCGGCCGTGATGGTCCAGCAGCAAAAGTGGTACGCCGCAAAGGACCCGCCCCCGTGCGGCCCATCGCACATTCACGCCGGCCAGGAGTTCTACGACCTGCCCCCGTTCAACTACGTGTTCCAGGAGTTCCCCAAGACGATCCGCGAGCCCGGCGCAGGTGCCAAGCGTAAGACGGGGATCAACCTACTCGGGCAAACGCCCTTGGACGGGCGGCTGGTTATGCTGTTGCAGCGAGTCCCGGCCAGCGAACACGACCGCTATTTCGAGCGCCTCTTGCGGTTCGAGCCCGGCAACGACCTGAGGTTGTGCTGGCTGGCCGGCAAACTCACTCGCGAGCGAACGCCCGAGCATTTGAAGGCGCATGCGGACTGGCACGGCTTGTATCAGTCGCTCATGGAACGAGCCCATCCGGAGGCCGACCTGCGGCCGCGCTACCAAAAGCTCCTGGCCGATTTACCAGGCAACGCCCAAGCCGCCTACCTCCTCGCGCGCGTTGAGACCGACCCGGGAAAGGCGGGCCAACTGTACCGCCAAGCGGCCGCTGGTGAACCGCCCTCTGAGGACGCCATGATCGCCTTGGGGGACGCCGCCCTGAGCAACGGTTCCTTTGCCGAAGCCGTTAGCTGGTATGAGAAGGTGTCGCCCGCGCTCCCGAAACGTGCCCGCGTTCGTTCGCGCCTCCACGAAGCCCTCTTGGCCAATCGGGAATACGACCGACTTCTTGACAAGCTCAAGGCGCAATTGAAGGAGGCTAACTACAAGATCTCCGCCTTGATGGAGATCGGCCGCGTTTACGCCGTCATGGGCGACAAGGCCAACTCGCGGGCGGCCGTTGCCGAATTGGCGCAGGCGACCAAGGCAGAGCAAGCGGACGATGACGACGATGGCGGCGAGTCGATGGCGCCGACAAAGTATCTGGACTCCAGAGTGTGCTGCTGGGAGTACGACGTCGCGGGGTACTTGAAGGCGCGCGAGACCGCCAGGCACCCCTCGTTCGAGGTCGCATTCTTGCGCGGCAACCTGGAACAGGCCGCGGACACACTGAAGCAGTTCGGCACCACCACCCAGCACGCCCTCTTGTATTTGGCCGCGGAACGTGCCGGCGCGAAGGACTTGGCCCTCGCCCAGTGGCGCGCGCTCACCGAAGTGTTGGCCAAGGGCACGCGCGACGATCGGCTACTGGCAGACGTCCTGCTGGGCCGTAAGCCCATTGCGGACCATCCACCTCAACGGCTCCCACTTCCCGCGATGTCGAAGAGGGTATACCTGGCCGTCTTTGCCCAGCGCCATCCCGAACGGGCCAAAGAGGCCCTCGCGTTGGCCGAGAAACTAGACTTCTATCGCGACGACACCTCCCTGTGTCTCCGAAAGGTGTTGACGGACACCATGCCGTAGGCACAGTTTCGCGATCGGCTTGCCGTTCCCCACGTCATTGACGCAAGCCTTGAGCCCGCGCCGTCCGGGTCAAGGGATTCGCGGACGTCGACGAGGTGAAGTGAGATTCGGGTCGTCCCGCCAAGCAGTGGTCGCCGGCGGCGGATCGCCGACTCCGCCGCCGGCCGCGCGGTGACTACCTCGTCCACTTCCGCGTGGCTTCGAGCGACTCGCCAGTCTCCAGCAAGCTCTTCAGGCTCGACAGGATCACCGGCCAGCCGTTCGACACGGCGCCGATCACCTTCGATTCCTTCTCGCCGCTCTCGTGAATCACGGTGAGCTTGACCGACTCGCCCAGCGGCTCCAGCGTGTAAGTCAGCCGCGTGGGCGCCTCGTGGGCGGCCGCCGGGGTGAGGTGGTGCTTCCAGGACAGGACCAGCCTCTTCGGCGGGTCGATCTCCACCACCTCGCCGCTGTCGGGCACCTGCCCGCCGGGGGCGACGATCTTCCAGCTCGCGCCCTTCTGCCACCCGCACTCCTGCCACGTCTCGACCCAGTACTTCCGGGTAAACTCCGGGTCGGTCAGTGCCTGCCAGAGCTTCTCCGGCGTGGTGCGGATGTAGGTCACGTACACGAAGCGCGATTCAGCCATCGGGGCCTCCTTCGAGTTGCCGTTTGAGGTCCGCGAGGGCGTCCAGCCGCCCCCGCTCGAACTTGCCAATCCACCGCGTGGCGATCTCGTGGATGGGGACCGGGTTCAGGTAGTGCAGCTTCTCCCGGCCCCGCCAGAAGGGCACGACGAGGTTCGCCCTCTCCAGCACCTTCAGGTGCTTGGTCACCGCCTGCCGGGTCATCTCCAGGTGGGCGCAGAGCCGCCCCAGCGTCTGCCCGTTCTCGGTGCGCAGTCGGTCCAGCAGCAGGCGGCGGCCGGGGTCGGCCAGGGCCTTGAACACCGTGTCGAGGTCGTCGGCCACGGGGCCATTATGCAACCATTTGGTTGCATGTTAAGGCCGATGGGTGGTGAAAGGGCTGGTCGTCGCGTACCGCGTCCGCGGTGCGGCCGTGCGGTTGTGTGGGGTCAAGCGAAACGTCGACGCGGGTTAGCACCTACTTCGCGAGTTCTTCGCGCGCCTCCATGAGCACACGGCCGAGCCAGTTCTGTCCCGATCCGTCCGCGCCCTGGCCCCAGAAGGCGTCAGTCGCGGAGTCCTCGACCAGTTCGGCAGTTCTGGTTGCCAGCAACAGTTTCCGCAGCTTCCGGCTCTGGCCGAACTTCGTCCGCACGGCCAACCTCATGACGTCGAGCTTGACCGAGTCCCAGTCCGGCCGCGGCTCCTGGCCGTTCTTGTGGAACCACGACCCCTTCTTCGTCCCGGCACCGAGACGCTTGGCCTGGCCCGGCGTCTTTGCCGAGCGGACGGCCGCCCGGTAGTCCGGGTCGAGGGACTTCTGAGCCTGGTAATAGTGCTCCGTCGTCGCCGAGCGCTCGCCGTCGACCACGATGGCGGCCGGGTGGAAGTTCGACAGGAAGCCGAACGCGGCCCGGTCCCGTTTGTAGAACAGGACGCGGTTATCCACGGGGACGCACGGCCCCGTGAACCAGGTCCAAAACTGCCACCAGCGGCTCCTTCGTGGCGGCGGGTCGAGCGATACCGTGCGGGCCATCTCGACTCCCTTTTCATTCAGCTACGGGCTGATCACCTCGACCAGCCCGTCGATGGGCGCGCGGCCGCCGACCGGGACGATGATTCGCCCCGTTCGCTCGCCCCCGGGCGTCCGTCTCGAAGTCGCAGCCCGTACGCAGCGCGGCGAGTTCCTCGGTGAGGCCGCGGATGATCTGCCGCCGGTGCCGTCCGGCCTCAGGGCAATCGCACGTTCGGGTCGTTCCGCCGGGTGATTGTTGGCGGGCCGCTTGACTTGGTCAAGAGGTGTCGCGAAGGATGCTCGGGCGAACGGAGGCCGATCCCGGAGGTACGGAATGCCGCGCGACACGACGTTGGAATTGTTTACACCGTTCTTTGAAACATTGGCCGACCCGCGCGTCGAGCGCGGCCGGCACCACCCGCTGCTGAGCGTCGTCGTCCTGGCCCTGTGCGGCACCCTGGCCGGGGCCGACGGGTGGGCCGAGGTCGAGCGGTACGGCCGGGCCAAGCTCGACTTCTTCCGCCGGTTCCTCGACCTGCCCCACGGCATCCCCTCGCACGACACCTTCGGCCGCGTGTTCGCCCGCCTCAAGCCGGACGCGCTGCTAGCGTGCGTCACCCGCTGGCTGGCGGCGTTGGGCCGGGCCGTGGACGGCGAGGTGGTGGCCATCGACGGCAAGACCCTCCGCGGGTCGTTCGACACGGCCGCCGGCCAGTCGCCGTTGCACCTGGTCAGCGCGTTCGCCACCGACGCCCGGTTGGTGCTGGGCCAGGTCGCGTGCGATGCCAAGTCGAACGAGATCACTGCCATCCCGCTGCTGCTGGAGTTGCTCGACCTCAACGGGGCGGTCGTCACCATCGACGCGATGGGCTGCCAGGCCAAGATCGCCCGGGCGATCCGCGACGCCGGGGCCGACTACGTCCTGGCGGTCAAGGACAACCAGCCGACGCTGCACGCGGCCGTCATCGACGCGTTCGTCGCCTACGCCGAGGCCGACTACGCCGACCCGGCGTTGCGGCGGTTCGCGACGGTCGGCCGCGGGCACGGCCGGGACGAGCGGCGGGAGTACTTCTGCGCCCCGGTGCCGGCGGCGGTGAAGGCGTCCGAGGCGTGGGCGGACGTAGCCAGCATCGGCATGGTGCTGCGGTCCCGCACCGTCGCGGGCCAGACCAGCGAGGAGTTGTCGTACTTCATCAGCAGCCGGCCGCCGAAGGTGAAGGCGTTCGCTAAGGCGGTGCGCGATCACTGGGGGATCGAGAACCGCGTCCACTGGGTTCTGGATGTAACGTCTGCCGAAGACAAGAGCCGTGTGCGCTCGGATCGCGGCCCGGAAAACCTGGCGACGCTTCGCCGATTGGCCCTGTCGATTTTGCAGAACGACGCGACGGTCAACGACAGTCTGAAGGGCAAGCGACAGCGGGCGGGATGGGACGACGAGTTCTTGCTCGACCTAATCACGGCTTTTCCCGATGATTAACGTGCGATTACCCTGTACGCGAAGCGGACCGGCTGGAGGCGGGACGTTCGCCGCAGTGACGACAGCCTTCTCTCGTTCTGCCTCAAGAGTCGCCGCCGGCGCAATTCCGGAAAAAAATTCTGAATTTGCTCTTGCAATCGCGTCGCCGCGCGGGAAGATCGCGTGCAAGGTCTCGATTTCCCCAGGGTGGTGCCCCAATGCGTCGCACCTGCAAGACCGCTAAATGCGACTGTGCACACCTCCTTGCCGAACTTAAGCGGCGCGAAGTCGTACCCCAGACGCACTCGTTCCTCATGGTGAGCCGACGCCGTGCGCCTCGAAAAAACCATCTGAACTCTCGAATACCGACGTACACACGAGTTTGCGACAGACGTTGATCGCGCTAATTGATGGATTCGATGTAGGGTTCTCGAACGCCAAAGTGCCTTTAGATGCCCGATCCCGTGATTGACCCCATTCGCCGAGCTTGGATCGTCAACGTGGTGCTGGTTGTTGCACTTGCGTTGGCACTGGTGTGGTCGTATCGCACCGGGTTGCAGTCGGCACCCTCCGATGCCAATCAGATGAGGGTCGGCGACCTGGAGATTTCCGCCGCCGATCTCGACTTCGGCGAGGTTTGGGAAGAAAAACCTCACGCTAGAAACGTCACCGTTCGCAACGTTGGCTCTGGCGTTGTCACGGTGACTGACTTCATGATGTCCTGCTCGTGCGCGTCGGTCGAGCCGCGGTCGTTTGAAGTCGCGAGGGGTGGAGAGTTTTCGGTTCGGTTGCTGCTCGACCTTACCCACCGCTCTCCACAGGAAATTGGTTTGGAGCGTAGGGTGTTCCAGACGGAAGTCATTCCAATGGCGGCGCGCGCGCCGACCCCGCAACGGGGGTGGCGGATCAAGGGGACCGTTCGCAGCCGCGCGACGCTCGGCCTGGAACACCTACATTTCGGACAGATGGCGACGTACAACCAAGCGCCCGTCACCCGGCAGGTCGGCCTGACTCTGCACGTCCCCGCCGACGGGGTGAAGGTCAAGGCCGACAAGGATGTCGTTGCGGTCGCGGTCAAACCCGCGGGCGGCGACGCCAGCGGCCGATATGTGTTGAACGTCACACCGCGGGCCGATTTGCCGCCTGGGCCGTTCGCGTGCGAGTTGACCGTGTTCGTCCAGACCGCCGGCGGACTGAAGTTTGGTGCGTCCCTCCCCGTGGAAGGCGAAGTCCAACCGGAGGTGCGGGTCTTGCCCGCGCGACTCCTCCTCGGTTCCAAGCCAGTCAACCAGGTGGCCGAGTCGGTCGTCGTCCTCCAGGTTCCCGCCGGGGCGGACTTCAAGGTCCACCACATCGAGGCGGCGTCCGACGCGGTGCAGGTATCGGCCACGTCCGCGGAGGGGATACCGCCGGGCCGAGCCTACTTGGTCCGGCAGCGGATCGCGAAAGCGGGCGACCAGGAGACTAGCGTGCGGTTTATGATCTCGGTCGGTCGTGCGGCACCTCCCAAGCCGGTCACGATGAGCGTGTCGTATTTCGGAGTCACGCCCGAGGACGCCGCCCCGCAACAGGGTTCAAACCATGACTAATCGACGCTCCGCCGCCCGCGCGGTATTGTTAGCGGCGACGGCCGTGGGGGTACTTGGTTTCTTCGTTTGCCCAGACCCCGTTCGGGGTCGGACCACCGACCCCAGGCTCGAAAAGATTCTCGCCGACTGGCAGAAACGGCAAGTCACCCCCGAACACGTGCGCTATCGCGTGCGCGGCGAACGGGTGTTTCCTAGCGGGTCCTTCCGGGACGACCGCGGGAAGCCGTTTGTCCCCCCGCGGCCTCCGAGCAACGTACGGCTTCCCAAGGAGTGGTCACTTCTCGTCGATTTTCGGGAGAAGCGGTTCCGCCACGAGGCCGAACTTCACAGTTACCAAGAGTCCAACGGCAAGATTCTGAGGGAGTACGAGTTGCGGGCGTACGACGGCAAGACCTACCGCTCGCACCGCCCGAAGGAACGAAATGATGCTGCGACGAGCGGCCCCGCGTATTTTGAGGTCGAAGGAAACCTCAGCCTCACGGCGTTCGACCCCGCCTACAATCCAATCTTCGCCGCCCACGGGCTTGTCACGATGCTCGGGGTCGAGGTCACGGCCGACAACCTGAAGTGGACGCACAACCCCGCCGACTACTACGTCCACGGCGAGGGGGTTCACGATGGGCGTGCCTGCGTGATCGTGCGCTCTCAGTCGTTCAAGCGGGTCGGAGACGTTTGCGACGAGTACTGGGTCGATCCCGGTCGCGACAGTGCCGTCGTCCGGCAGATTTGGCTCAACGGCGACAAGCCAACGAAGGACTGGGACATCAAGTACCAGCGCACGCCGGCCGGGTGGCTGCCGGAATCGTGGGTTTTCACATGGAGGCAATCGGGCGTCACGACGGCCATCGAGACGATGCGGGTGACGGAGTTGTCGACGGATCCGACGTTCACGATCGACGACTTTCGACCGCCCCCCCTGGCGGGTTCGGTGATCGGCGCGGTCACCATGGGCGACCCGAAGACCCCGGGCGACAAACAGCATCCGACCATCGAAGAACGTCGGTTTTTTCGCGTGTCGGCGGGTGGGCAGCGTGAGGAAATACCGTCCGCCGACGCGGTCACGCCGGGCTGGGGCCGGTACGCTTGGTGGCTGACCGCCGTGTCGGCGGTCATTTTGGCCGTGTGGGTCATCGCCCGTCGAACGGTGGCGCGTCCAGCGCGAACCTGAGAGTGCGCTGGCGAGCCGGTTGTTTCTGTCTTTCTCTCTCGGGAAAACTCGCCGGCGGGGCCGGCAGAAGGAGTGCGTCATGGTTCTGGCGTATGCGTTCCGCTCGCTGCTGGTGGTGGTTGCCGTCGTGGCCATCACCTCCTTTGGGCCGCGCGCCCAAGCCGTCAACTGTCTATTCTGCAGTTGCAAGGTTCTCGAAGCGTGGGCGACCATCGGCGCGAACGCCGCCGAGACGACCGACAACTCGCGGGGCCTCCGGCACGACCCCAATGGGGCATACGTCGCCCTGGAGTCGGCGCGGGGCGGTATCAGGTCCCAGGCGTGTTCAGTCAATAACTTCCCCTATTCGACCGGCCTCTTTTATCGCGTCTATAACTATCGCAACATCAGTCTGTCCTGCGACACCGCCGCACAAGGCCAAGAAATCCAGGTCACGTTCAGCGATAGCGGCGTCTATCTGGAGAAAAAATGGGACAAGTTCGTTTGCAACGGGTCATGAGACTCTGCCCGCATCCGAAGGAAACCTTGGTGGTGTCCTCGTCAGCAAGGTTGCGTACGGTGTTGCCACGATCCCAATGACTCGCCGTTCTCAAATACGAGGGCTATTCCCGCCGCCGCCGTAGTCTGGCTGACTGGTTCGATTTTCACGCTCCTCGGAGCCGACTAGTTTATGCACCTGCCCACCCAGGACGGCGGATCGGAAAAGTACGATCCGCCGTCAACTCCGGGGAGCGCGGTCGCTGGTTTTGCGAGGGCCGACCTCGTCGTCGGCATCGTTTGGTACGGCGTCGCCACCCTCCTCGTTGCGACCGGCGTACTGTTCGGGGCGAATTACCTGTCGCCCGTGGAACCCGGCGCGACGGCAGGCGGCGCGGACCCGGTCGCCTCGTGCGTGCGGTTCGACGGCGGCCACTACCGCGACGTGGCCCAGCGGGGCTACGATTACGACCCGGAGACTCGGTCCATGGTCGCATTCTTCCCCGCCTATCCGCTGACCGTCCGGTTCGTATCCGCGGTGACCGGTTTGCGAACGGAGGCGGCCCTTTTGGCCGTCTCCAACGCCTGTCTCGCGTCAGCCTTCATCCTCATGGCTTCGTACTCCCGGCTCCGGGCCGGTGCGGGGCGGGCGGGACGCGTGGGGTTCACGCTCCTCGCCTTTGCCGTCTGGCCGAGCACGTTTTTCTTTCACTTGGCCTACGCCGAGAGCATGTTCCTGGCAGCATCGCTCGTGACGTTAATCGGCATCCATTGCCGCTGGCCGCTCCTGTGGAACGCGTTCGCCGCGGGCTTGGCCACGGCGACACGCCCGGTCGGCGTCGCGGTCGCGGCCGCATTCCTGTGGCACGTCGTTCGGGGGAGTGAGCGCAGCTTGCGGTCGCGCGTCGTGTTGGCCGTCGGCCTCGCGCCAATTGCCTGTTGGGGAATACTGGACTACGTGGCCTTCCAGACTGTCGCCTTCGGGCAACCGCTCGCGTTCGCGCGGACCCAGGAACACTGGGCGCACTGTCCGCCCGTCGCCCGGCCGACGCTTTCGCAGAAGGCCATTGCGCTTGCGACCTTGGAGCCGATCCTGGGCGTATTCGACGCTGAATCGCCGCGCTACTGGGGTGCGCCCCCCAACTCACGTTACGGTGCCCCGTTCAACCTCTTCCTCTGGAATCCCGTGCTTTTTGTCGCGAGCGGGGCGTTGGTCGCGTGGGGAGCGTGCCGCGGCTGGTTGACCGGCCCGGAGGTGGTGCTGGGCGTGCTCCTCTTAGCTATCCCGTATGTGACCCGGTCTTACGAGATGTCCATGGCTTCGCACGCCCGGTTCGCCGCTGCCGTGGTGGTCGTCTACCCGGTCATCGGGCGACTGCTTGCGGCGACACCGCCGCCGGCCGTTGCGGCGGTCGCCGCCGGGTCGGGCGTCCTGTTGGTGTGCTGGACGGCCTTGTACGTCACGGGCCATCTCCTGTACTGATACAAAACGAGCGAATCAAGGAAGGACGCGATGCGATCGTCCCCGAACCGTCGGGCGTTCACCCTGCTCGAATTACTTGTCGCCATGGCGATCGCGGGCATCCTGTTTGGACTGCTCCTGGCGGCCGTCCAGCGCGTCCGCGAGGCGGCCGCACGGACACACTGTGCGAATAACCTTCGGCAGTCGGCTTTGGCAATGCAGCAGTTTCACACTGCTGCTGGCTTCTTCCCGAACAGCGGCGGTCGGACGCCGGGGGTAGTTCAGAACCCAGCCATTTCTACGACCAGTCAGAATTTGACCAAGACATGGGGCGTCGGTGCCCCGAACCTGCCGCCGCGATTTCAGGCCGGGTCGTGGGCCTATGCCGTGTTGCCATACCTGGAAAATGAGCCGGCCTTCCGAAATCGGACTTTCGAGGTCGTCGTTTCGAGCTACATGTGCCCCACGCGCAACCGGCAATTCCCACAATCCGTTCCACCGTTGGACCCATACTTTCCTGGCTGTCAGTATGAATCCGGCGAGGTGAACCCTTGGGGCAAGTCCGACTTCGCGGCTAACTTGCGCATCGTCTTTGGCGACTACAAGACCACGATTCAATCGGGCGTGGTGAAAGGTATGGCGGACATTACCGATGGGACTGCCAGCACCATCTTGCTCGGTGAAAAGTCACTCGACCGCGTGGCGTACAACAGTGGTGGTTGGTTTTGGGACGAGCCGATCTTCGCAGGCGGTGCCGCAGGGGGAACGGTTCGCTCAAAACCAATCGTGCAGCGCGACGCCCGCGGCGTGGATTTCGCTGACTCATGGGGGGCCTCCCATCCGGCGGGGGCACAATTCGCATTCGCGGACGGTTCGGTGCGACTCTTGCAGTACGACATTCCAGATTTGACAATGCAAGCCCTTCTAACTCCGAACGGCAGCGAAGTCGTCGCCGACCCGCGATAACCGACGACGAAGAAAGGGGACGCGGACGAAGGACGGGAGCGCTCCGGCGTGGTCCTCGTTGCGCTCGGCCCACTACGGCCGCAAAATTATCCTTCGTTCATGCAAGGTCGCCGTTTTCGTTTCTCGAACTACCCTCCACGCGCCGTGACGCCGGAGGGCATGGTCGACCCGCGATCCAGTCACAGTTAGTGCGCCATCAAACCCGAATTCATCCGCCCAGTGGTTCACTTGTGCTGGGTCTTCGTCGACAGCACGGCAGTAAGCAAGCAGTGCATCGTCACCATACAGGTCGCATCGGTCATCGATGAACACCTGGAGACGAGGTGTATGGTAGATCAGGAAGCCACTGAATTGCATGTCGTTGAAGATTGGTCTTGCCGCCCTATGGCTGCGTTCATATGTGCGCAGTTCTGGCAGGAGGTCAACCGGGGAGAACCTCTCGTCAGGCGTCGCCCATCCACGCCCCATCACGGGAAGCCGGCTCCCAGTGAATTGAAGCGTGGCGACCGACACCACGACCGCGAGAGGGACAAGAGCTACCCTCCAACCCAGCTTTTGCTGACCCACGCTGCTCGGGAGCTTGAGGAGGTCATTCCCCCGTTGGAACAGGCGGTCTGACCATCCAACGGACGGCAAGACCTCGGCGAGCGCGAGAATAGCGACCGATGCAAATAGTGGCCCGTGACGCATTCGGGTCCAGGCCAAGCAAAGCCAGACCAACGGGAGCAACCAGGTCACGCGGATTTGACTGGGTCGGACACTCGCCAACGTCGCCAAGTAAACCACCGCAACCGACCCGGCCAGGCTAACATATGGTGACTCAACCAGGGGCTGATGTTCGCCAATGTGCTTGCGAACGACCGGAGACTCCATCACTGTGATCCATGACCGGTGGAGTTCCAAGCCGTAGGGATTCAGCAGCGTCGCCAACCCGCAACACGCCACCAAACCGGACAGCGCTGCGAGCTGGGAATATCGCTCCAGGGGCGACGGCAGGCCGACGAGCTTAGCGACGGCCCAACCCGACACGGCGAGGACTATGGTTCCGATCCCGCCGAGTACGCCGCCGTGGATGTTCGCCCACACGGCGCAAAGGGGCACCAGCCAGAACAGCCCGCGGAGTGGGATGCGGCCGGCCTCGAAGTCGCACAGGCGGGTGAAGGTCCACCCTAGGAACACGATGGTCGCTAGATGGGGACGTGCGAAGAATTGGTATGAACTGGCCCGCAATGCCAGGGCTACGAGGAGTATTGCTCCCCACGCGGGTATCCCAGCCCGGATCAAGCGGTGGGCCAGCCAAGCGTAGAAATAGGCCAAGAGCGTGGCTGTGCCGAGGAGGATGCCGTCGAACTCGCTCATTATGTCAAGAAGTGCGAGTCCACACTCGCCGAGCCATAGCGAGGCGATCCAGGGTTTCCCCGCACAGGTGAAACTGAACTGGTCCGTATGCGGGAATTGGCCGGTGGTGAGGATCTGCCGGCCGACGACCGGATGCCAGAAGGCCCCTGGGTCGGCGAAGAAGCGGCTTCGACCGTCGACCATGAACCAGCACCAAAGGCACAGGAAGATGACCGTTTGAACACTCCAAAAGCGGCCAAGACTTTGAGCGTCGCAGTCCATTGTCTCGCGGCTGCTCGCTAGTCCTAAGTCCTCAGCCGATCGACTTTCGGCTTTTCTGGTCCCGGCAGCCTTCTCGCTCGCCGCCGTAGCGGTTTGTTTGCGCGCGGCCTGCTTCGGCATGATTGCTCCCATGCGTCTTGGGGTCGGGCTTGGGCGGGCCCTTGCGGAATGGTGCGGCTTGGCGCTGGCCGGCCCGGCGGGCGGCGTCGAGTTCGGCTTGGAGGCGGCCGACCTCGGCCTCCTGGCGCGACGGTGGCGCGGAGGGATTCTACCAAGGCGACCAGTTCGTCGTAGGTCGGGGCCATCCGCCACCCGCCACCCGGGCGAGTCCTGCCAACGCCACTTTGCGAGGCCACGGCTACATCGTCAAGGTGTATTGGTTCAGCGCGAACGGGAACTTGTCTTCGTTAGAGGTAGCGGTTATTCAGAGTCTATCCCTATCCCGAACGCTCTCGTCACTCATACACTACTTTGCGAAGATCACCCGTACTATGACAACGTCGACTCGCATGTCTGGTTGGTAGCAAACGTTTCGCAAGAAATGCCTGTTGCGGTTACGTATTCTGTCGCCGCACCAATCAGTTGGTCGCTGGTGCTGCGGAATCGAGTTCAAAAGGACTTCGAGACAATGGCCATAGGCCGATTACATGCTTCGCAAGCCGGTGCCGAAATTGCAGAGATCAGGCAACGGATTCTGAAGCCTTACAGACGGGGTGGACCGCAGGCTGTCCGAGAGCATTTGGCTGAGGAAGCTGAGAGCCGTAGTGCCAACAGAATACATTCTTGGGCGGCCGCCTTCTATAGGTCGGTTGCAAACAAAGAGTGGTACTAGAGCAACGGATTTCTGGAATGAGTGCATCCTTGCCTAGCTCACAGGGCAATCGCACGTTCGGGTCGTTCCGCCGGGTGATTGTTGGCGGGCCGCTTGACTTGGTCAAGAGGTGTCGCGAAGGATGCTCGGGCGAACGGAGGCCGATCCCGGAGGTACGGAATGCCGCGCGACACGACGTTGGAATTGTTTACACCGTTCTTTGAAACATTGGCCGACCCGCGCGTCGAGCGCGGCCGGCACCACCCGCTGCTGAGCGTCGTCGTCCTGGCCCTGTGCGGCACCCTGGCCGGGGCCGACGGGTGGGCCGAGGTCGAGCGGTACGGCCGGGCCAAGCTCGACTTCTTCCGCCGGTTCCTCGACCTGCCCCACGGCATCCCCTCGCACGACACCTTCGGCCGCGTGTTCGCCCGCCTCAAGCCGGACGCGCTGCTAGCGTGCGTCACCCGCTGGCTGGCGGCGTTGGGCCGGGCCGTGGACGGCGAGGTGGTGGCCATCGACGGCAAGACCCTCCGCGGGTCGTTCGACACGGCCGCCGGCCAGTCGCCGTTGCACCTGGT
This sequence comes from uncultured Alcaligenaceae bacterium, assembly GCA_964574975.1. Taxonomy (GTDB): domain Bacteria; phylum Planctomycetota; class Planctomycetia; order Gemmatales; family Gemmataceae; genus JAXMAS01. The sequence goes on from CAZNSL010000005.1 coordinate 13,883, forward strand.
CAGCGCGTTCGCCACCGACGCCCGGTTGGTGCTGGGCCAGGTCGCGTGCGATGCCAAGTCGAACGAGATCACTGCCATCCCGCTGCTGCTGGAGTTGCTCGACCTCAACGGGGCGGTCGTCACCATCGACGCGATGGGCTGCCAGGCCAAGATCGCCCGGGCGATCCGCGACGCCGGGGCCGACTACGTCCTGGCGGTCAAGGACAACCAGCCGACGCTGCACGCGGCCGTCATCGACGCGTTCGTCGCCTACGCCGAGGCCGACTACGCCGACCCGGCGTTGCGGCGGTTCGCGACGGTCGGCCGCGGGCACGGCCGGGACGAGCGGCGGGAGTACTTCTGCGCCCCGGTGCCGGCGGCGGTGAAGGCGTCCGAGGCGTGGGCGGACGTAGCCAGCATCGGCATGGTGCTGCGGTCCCGCACCGTCGCGGGCCAGACCAGCGAGGAGTTGTCGTACTTCATCAGCAGCCGGCCGCCGAAGGTGAAGGCGTTCGCTAAGGCGGTGCGCGATCACTGGGGGATCGAGAACCGCGTCCACTGGGTTCTGGATGTAACGTCTGCCGAAGACAAGAGCCGTGTGCGCTCGGATCGCGGCCCGGAAAACCTGGCGACGCTTCGCCGATTGGCCCTGTCGATTTTGCAGAACGACGCGACGGTCAACGACAGTCTGAAGGGCAAGCGACAGCGGGCGGGATGGGACGACGAGTTCTTGCTCGACCTAATCACGGCTTTTCCCGATGATTAACGTGCGATTACCCTGCGTCCGGCCTCCGGCATCAGACAGCCCGCACGAGCGAGCGTCCGGTAGATGCCCGGCGCGGAGCGACCGGTCAACAGCCAGTCCGACTGGGTCGCCGGCAGGGCCATCGCAAACCTCACTGACTGGTTAACGGACGGCGGCCGCGTCCTGGACAGATCGCAGACGACGTTCTTGAGGTTCGCGTCCGCCCGACCGGCCCGGCATTTGGGTCTGACCAATTCGTGCGTAACGATGGCCCGGTCCAGCGCTTGGTCGCGTGTGACCGAGGAGACGTGCGGATACGACAATGGCCCCGGCAAACCTGCCGAGGCCCCGCTTTTTGGCGGAGAGACCGCCGCGCCGTGACCTCCGATCGCAGTCACCCCACGCTAGCGGGAAAGAAAAGTGGCGACCCGGATTTGCAACGGGCCGCCATCGGCGTCGATACCCGTTCCTTCGGGCAATGTCGTTTTGGCCGGAATCCCACACCGTGGGCCGCCGCGGCAATTACCCGATCGCCTGGGGTGCTGCAACGCCGGATTCCACGCGTACGGAGCCGACCGACTCAATAGGGGGCTGTTACCGGGCCGGGCGGCGGTGCTGGTTGCTGCGGGACCGCCTGCTGTGGGGCCGTCTGCTGCGGGACCGGGGCGTAGGCCGTGCCGGGCGGGTACGGCTGCTGGTAGGCCGGCTGGGCCGGGTAGTAGCCGGGCTGCGCGTACGGGACCACGTAAACGGGTGGCGGCGCGACGTAGACGACGGGCGGCGGGTAGTGGTAGCGCGGGGCGTAGCCGTAGCTGAACCCGACGGCGTACCCCCCGTAGTACGGTCGCGGGCCGTAGCCGCCGACCCCGACGCTGATCGAGAACGGCGTTCCGGCGTGCGCGGCCAGTGGGACGGCCAGCGCGACGAGCGTCGCGGCGGCCAGCATGCGTTTGCTCATCAGGAGTCTCCGGTGCCGGGCGACAGAATACCCCGCTTCCGGCATCGGTTTCGTGGAGCATCGGTCGTAACCCGGACCGGCCGGCTCTGCGATCGTTGTGGCTCGCGGGCGGCCGCGCGGCCGGCGTGCACCGGCAAGACGTGCCAGTCGTTCGGCGACGCCTTTCCGAACCGGTCTGCCGAAACGATACTGCGCCATCATCCCGCCCCGCGAGTAATCGAATGGTCACGGACGCAAGGACGCTCAGCGGGTGACTGTGGTCTACGACACGCCGAGGTTACCGGCGGAGTGGCCGGACGTGGCCACGGTGGTGGCGGCGGCCGACTGGACCCGCACGACCGACACTCGGTATCACCCCATCGCTCGGAGACTCGTTCCGACGGCGGATGCGGACCATCAAGGCAGGCGAAGGGGCCCAAGTGCGGCGCGTAACATCTATCGCCGGACTACGCTCCGCCTTCCTGCACGCCGGCGCGCCATGACCGATGTTTCCGATACCACCGGCCGATTTTTCCGATTTTGCGGAACAAAGGGCCGCAACGGACCTTGAGCTGCGAAGTCGCTACTATCTAGAATGCTCGAAAGATCCCAGTCCCGTTTGGCCGGGAGGACTTGCATGAGTACGCCCCAACCGGGCAATCCGCCCTTCGATAAACAAGCGGCGGCCTCCGCCCAGACCAAGCCCCCACCTCAAAACCCGAAGCCCGCGGCGAACGATCCCCTGGCGTCTTCAGCACCTCGAAGCGTGAACCTCTCATCGGAACCGCCGGTTGGGGGCTTCTACCTCAAGAAAGCGCATAAGAGAAAAGGTCAAAAAAATGGCTGAAGAGTCCACTCCGCCGCCCCCAACCGAAAATGCTCCGAAGGCAGAAGCGCCAGCCGCGGTGCCTGCGACGACCCCTAAGGCGGTCGCGTCCGACCCGCGAGCGAGCAGTTCACCGCGGATCGTTTACAACAGTGAGAATCAGCCCGGTGACCGCTTAGTCCCGAAGAAAGGTGAATGACCGTGGCCGATGAAGCGAATGGCAATCAGGGAGGCGGTCAGCCCGCGAAACCCGCTCCGACCGACCCGCGGCCGCAATCGACGCCGCGGACAAGTGAGAAGAGCATCGACACGCGGCCCGGTGCGACGCCCCGTAACTTGACCGAAAGTAAGGAGCGACTGTAGTGGCCGACGAGAAGAAAACGCCGCCCCGACAAGACAACAAAGCCCCGCCGCCCGACCCGCGCAAGGATTCGTCGCCGCGGCCGGTCAACGCCGACAACAAGCACGCCCCAAAACCGCGGTAGTTACTTTTTGGCCGGGACCGCCTCCGGCGGCACGAGCTGCACCTGGACGGGCTTGCTCGGCGTCGCAGACCACTTGCGGACCGTCGGCCAGCCCAGGAGCGGCACGAACAACATGAAGAGGGTGGCCATCAAGGCGTAGCCGGACCAGGTAACGTACTGCGACTTCTCCTTGATCTTGACCTCCATCCCTTCGCCGCAGCAGTGCCACAGGCCGAGAAATGCAGCTTCGGACTTCGAGTTGAAAAACGCTATGTACTTCGTGGCGACCTCGACGGTCGGCGGGTGAGGGATGGCGGTCGGCTGGCGGGCGCGCATGGCGAGGCAGATCGACACGACGGACGTCAGGACGGCGGGGGCCAGCAGGTACAGCAGGTAAACGGACTCGGGCGTCACGTTAAACAGCGCGGCAATCGAGATCACCGTCGTGCCGCCGCCGAGGTACTTGATGATGGCGTCGGCCTTGTTGTCGAGGTCGTTGAACGCCTTGTGGAGACGCTCGTAGTTCTCCTTGGCGTGCCCGCGGACCCACTCGTAGTCGTACCGGACGTCGTCCGGCTCGTGCGGCTCTCGAACGCAAGGGCTAAATTCGTCCTTGAATTTGACGCTTTCCAGGTAGACCGGGTGAGTCTGGTAGTCGATTGACCGGAACGGGAGGCGGACCGACCAGGGTTTAGGGAACAGCTCTCGCCAGAAGCGCTCGACGGCGGCGCGTCCGATTTCGTTGATCCTCTCTCTGGCTTCCTTCGAGGAATTGGCCATCTGCACCCTCCTCTCCACGAATGTCCCCGTCGCCCCTTGCAATCATACCCGCGCCGTAAAGCTCGCGGCCATTGAACCGATTGCCGGCTCGGCCTGTCCGTCGAATGATCGACTAGTTTGGAGGGGGCAATCATGGGGCCGCTGAAGGGCACGTTCGTCAAATGGCAAGGGTGGATGAAGCGGATTGAGGACGACGTTGCGCACCGACTGATCGTTCCCCGCCAGGTGTACCGCGGGTTCGTCGATGCCGTGAACGGCAACATCGACCACATCGAGGCAAATTCGGGCTGGTACTACTGCGACTTCGTCCGCCAGGGGTATGCGGCCCAGGTCGCAATGGGAATCCGCCGGCACGTTAAGGTCAAGGACGACGGGAGCATCTCCCTGATGTTGCTCCTCAAGCAGCTAAACGAGAACGCCCGGCGGTTCACCTACGACTTCTTCCTGGAACAATTTCCCCTCCAACCGGACTATGTCCCTTGGCAGAAGGTTACGTTCGAGCAGTTCAGCGATGACGGGGCGTCTCTCTCTGAGAGACTCGTCACGCAAGACATGGACGCACTTAAAGGCCTTTCCGGGGACGTGGAAAAAACCGTCGACAAGGAATTCGCCCACCTGGATCGCAAACCACACAAAAACGCCATTACGTTCGGTGACCTTGATCGGTGCATCGACAAACTCAACCGCTTGGTCTGTAAGTACCGAACTTTGTTTGGCGGTGGGGGGATGGAAACGCTGGAACCCGAGGTGCTGTACGATTGGGAGGACATCTTCAAAGTGCCGCTGGATGCCCGGCGTTGATTGCCGGGCATCCCGTCAACGTTTGCCGCCCCGCTACCCGATCCGCCGTGGCCGACAGCCGAACGGCCTACGGGCCTGAACGAGGGCGTGCAGTGCAGTATGCAGGCGTCGCTACTGAGATAGACAGGTCTGCTTTTCCGTGTCATACAGGGGTGTTTTGCCGCGTCCATAGGAGTGCATGGCCGTGTGGTCAGACCACGAAACGGAGCAAGATTACCTGGGCTTCTCGCACTTGGTTGAGGCGGTTTACCGCCTGCTGAGTCGCGAGGACCTGCTCCCGGCCACGATCGGTGTCTACGGCGATTGGGGGAGTGGGAAGTCCAGTCTCCTAAAGATGGTCGCGTCCCGTTTGGCTCAGAGCAACGACGTGCTAGTGCTCAGCCTCAACGGGTGGCTCTTCGAGGGTTACGACGACGCCAAGGCCGCCCTGATGGAAACCATCCTCGATGAAATCTCCAACCATCGGCCGCTCACCGACAAGGCGAAGAAACTGGCGGGCCGGTTGATCCGCCGTGTCAACTGGTTGCGGATGACGGGCAAAGCGCTCAAATACGCCACGGGCTACCTGCTCGGCGGCCCGCCCGGAGTTGCCGCCGTCGCGGTGGCCGAGGCGGCCATCCCGAAAGCTGAGGAGAAGAAGGCGGACAAAAAGGAATCGGACGACGACTTTGAGAAATACTTCCAGAAGGATCCGGACGTAGAGCAGAGGCGCGGCATCCGCGAGTTCCGCCGCGACTTCAACGAGTTCCTCGCAGAAACCAAAATCAAGACGCTTGTCGTCATCATCGACGACCTCGACCGTTGCCTGCCCGACACCATTATCGAGACGCTGGAGGCCATCAAACTCTTCCTGTTCGTTCCCCACACCGCTTTCCTGCTCGGAGCCGACGAGCGGCTGGTGCGCTACGCGGTGCGGCGGCGATTCCCGGAACTTCCTGGGGAACGGGCAGAGGTCGGCCGCGACTATCTGGAAAAGCTGGTGCAATTCGCGATCCGCGTCCCGCCGCTCAGCCGCACTGAGATGGAGACCTATATCGCCCTCCTGTTCTCGAAAGCGTGTGGCGTACCGCAAGAACAGATCGCCAAGGCGTGCTCCTTCGCACTGACACCAGACACGTTGAGCAGCGGACGGGCTTTCAATCTGGCCGAGGCGGGAAAGCACTTCACTACCTTATCTACCGCCCTCAAGGACAAACTCGCCCTCACGGCGCGGCTCGCCCCGGTCCTCGCCGTCGGGCTGGCGGGGAATCCTCGGCAGTGCAAGCGGTTCCTGAACACGTTGATCATCCGCCAGGAGATGGCACTGTCACGTAACATGCCGCTCAAAGAGCGCGTTCTGGCGAAGCTGATGTTGCTTGAGTATTTTCGTCATGAGGCATTCCGCAAGCTCGCCCAGGCCCAGGCGGAAGCGAACGGTACGCCGAGGCTCCTCAAGGATTTGGAAGATGCGATCGGCCCGGCCGCCAAGAGCAAGACGGCCACCGGCCCGGACATTGAGGCGTGGATTTCGGATGCCTGGCTCCAGGATTGGCTGGCGACCGAACCGCGCCTGGCGGGGGAGGATCTTCGGCCCTACTTCTTCTTCTCGCGCGATAAACTCATGCCCATCAGCAGTGCGGCCCAGCGCCTGAGCCCGCAGGCACAAGAGGTGTTGCAGAAACTGATCCACGAGAGCGAGGCGGTGCGCCGGACTGGACTGAAAGAGGCCGTCCAGCTACCCCCGGCCGACGCCGCAGCCATCTTCGAGGAACTCGCGCAGCGCGCGCGCTCGACCGATGATCTGGCCGGAGATGATTCGCCGCTCAACAGGCTGTTCGACTGGTCGGAGGTTCGCAAGGAACTGGTAAGCCAACTGGTGATGCTGGTCGATGGACTGCCCGATCGCGTCATCCCGCTGAGCGCCGTGCCTCGGTTCGTGCAGGTCTGCGAGGGCACTCCCTCCGAGCCGGCGTTGTGGCTGGTCGTCGGCCGCTGGGCACAATCGACCGAGAACGCAAAACTGAAAACAGCCGCGAACAATCGCCTGGCCCAGCATGCGAAGAAGCGGGGATCGTGAGCGATGGGCACCTCGCGCTCCTATGACGGGCCGGGTGATCGGCCGCCTTTGCTCCCAGCCTGGGCCACTAGCGGTGGAGGGCCGGATGGTCCGCCCGGGCCTCCAGCCCCAGACGAGCCGCCGCCGGTGCCACCGGCCCCGCCGCCCGTTCCGCTACCCGGACGGCCGTGGCAGCAGGCGAAGGCCAGCCTGACCCGCTACGCCTCCGGCACCAGCACCGGCCGCGCCGGGCTATCGCGAGCGGGCCGGGACTATGTGAGCGCGCGAGGCGGGGCACGCGCGGCGGCCGGTGCAGCGGCGGCTGGAAGGGCGTCTGTCGGTCGGGCCGGGCGATTCTATGGCGCGTTGGCTGGTGGGGGCGGGTTGGCCCGTGCCCTGGCCGCGCTCGGCATACTTGGGTTGGCCGGGCGGCCAGCCGAGGAGGTATTCGCGGCGATCGCTGACGCGCTCGCGCCCGACGGTGCGACTTTGGAAGAAGCAGCGGCTCGTCGGGCCGTCAATGAGTCGCTGGCACAGCTGTTTGAGGACCGGCTAGAGGCAGGAGGGCTGGAGTCGCTTGAGCGGATGAGCGCGGCGGACGTCGCGGGAGCGGTGCAGAACATGATTGCCGCGTATGTGTACCACCGGTGGTTGGAGGAGTTGGGCCTGAGCCTGGAGCGCGGGGCGGTGAGCGCCGCGGAAGCGGTGCAGATGGAGCGGGAGATGCGCGCCTACGTGCGCGATCTGGTCCGTCTGGAAATCCCCGCCGATTCGGCGCTCGGAACGGATTGGGCGGGTACCGAAGGTCAGGCGGTCGTACAGCGGCTGTTCGAGGACGCCTATTCGTTGTTGGAGGCCGGTGCATGAACTGGCACGTCGTCGTCCGCTACGGGCCGGAGGATGCGTTCTCGCCGGAAGTGCCGGCGGCCGAGCCCGTGTTGCTGTTGACGATCGGGCAAGGGAGCTCGGCCCCGAGCGTGCGGACGAACTGCCTGGAAGCCATTGAGGAGCGGTTTGGGCAGCGGCCGTCGGGTGGCGCGTTGGACCTGTTGCTTTGCGCGATAGGCGTGTACTGCGCCGACATGTGCGTTGCTCGAGAGCAGAGTTCTTTCGACCGCTGGACGCGGTGCTTCACCCTGTACCTGCCCGTGGAAAACACTGGGCGATGGCTCGACGTTTCCGCAACGCTGGTGCGGATGCTCCGCTTCCTGACCGGCGACGAATGGTCAGTGTCTCTGCGGGGGCGGGAATCGCTGCCGACGCAAGGGGCCGTGCCGGCGGTTGAGGAACGCTGCGACGTCTGTCTCTTTTCGGGCGGGCTGGACTCAACGATAGGGTCGGTGGACCTACTGGCCGCCGGCCGCAAGGTTTTGCTCATCGGCCATTACGGCGCAGGGATGACGCACCGATTCCAGGAGCGGGTCATAGCGGAGTTGAAGACCAAGTACGCAAGTGCCGCCCATGCGATGTTCATCCACCTACAGCCGCCGCAGTTGCCGGTCGGGTTGGAGCATGAGAACACCGCTCGGTCGCGGTCCTTACTGTTCATCGCGCTCGGGGTGGCCGCGGCTGACCTCACAGGTGAGGGAACGGGCGTGTGCGTACCGGAGAACGGGCTGATTTCCCTCAACGTGCCGATGACGGCAACGCGCTCCGGCAGCCTGAGCACCCGAACGACGCACCCGCACTTTGTTGGTTTGTTCCAGGCCTTGTTGGACCGACTCGGCCTGAAGCAACCACTACGTCTCGAGTATCGGTTCAGGACGAAGGGCGAGATGCTGCGGGAGTGCCGGGATGCTGCCCTGATCCGACGTTTGACGCCGCTTACCATGTCCTGTGCCCACCCGGAGAATGTCCGCTGGGAGAAGGGCACGCCGGGAACGCATTGCGGTCACTGCCTGCCCTGCCTGGTGCGTCGGGCGGCGGTATTCTCCGCCGGAAACCCCGACGCGGAGTACCATCTCGACGTTCGCCTTGCCCCGCCCGAGATGGATGGTGACCGCGGCCGTGACTTCCGCGCCTTGGCGATGGCAGTCGAGCGGTTCCGAACCAGGTCCGCGTCGCAGCTGGTCTTCGAGGTGCTGAACAGCGGGCCGCTACCGCCCGACACCGTGCATGAGGCGGTGGAGGTCTACCGGCGCGGAATGGCCGAGCTGCAGAACCTTCTCTACAGAGGGTGAGCGAATGGAAGATAGCTCGGCCTGGCGGCCACTCGATGCGCACTGTCACGTCGATCTGTACCCCGATCCGGGTGAGCTGGCCCGCCAGATGGCCCGCCGTTCCTGTCGCGGCATTGCGGTGACCAACGCTCCCTTCGTGTTCACCCACACGAAGAAGCTAGTTGGCGCATGCCCAGGTCTGGAGCCCGCTCTCGGCCTGCACCCAGAACTTGCCGCGGAGCGTGCCAAGGAAATTGAACTCTTCCGCACGCTCCTTCCTCAGACGCGATTCGTCGGGGAGGTCGGGCTGGACTATGTGACGCCGGATCTCGGCATCCGGGCACTTCAGCGCGCGGTATTCGGCGAAATCCTTTCCTTGTGCGACGAGGCCGGCGACAAGGTGCTATCAGTTCACTCGCGTCGGGCAGCCACTGACGTGATCGCCGCGGTTGGGGAGCGCTTCCGCGGACGTGTCATCCTGCACTGGTTCAGTGGGACGCAGAAGGAGCTGGAGCGGGCACAGGCCAACGGCTGCTACTTTTCGGTGAATCCATCGATGACGGCCAGCAAATCAGGACAGGCGCTGATTCGACGCATGGAGCCGAGCCGCGTACTCACCGAGACGGACGGCCCCTTCCTGCGAATCAGAGACATACCTGCCAAGCCGTGGCAGACAGTGGATTGTCTTCCCTTCCTTGCCGATGTCTGGGGTTGTACGCGCGAAGACGCCGCCCGGCGAGTCGATGACAACTATGCCGCCGCGCACTGCCATGTCGGGCAATAGAACGCGCGGATTGCCCGCAACTAAATAGCTCCCCACTCAGCCGACAGTATCAGGCGGCCCGGCGTAAATCGGCGTAGACGTTAGTCTCAATCGGGAACGTGGAGTCGGTCGCCAGCCAGTCGCGAATCAGCGACAACAACTCCGTCATGGCCGGGCAGCGATGGTTGCGTGTGACCTCCTCATGCAGGTGCCACCAGACCCGCTCGATCGGGTTCGCCTGCGGGGCGTAGGCCGGCAGGTAGTGGATGACCACCCGCCCCGCGTGGGCGGCCAGATAGTCGCGGACCCGCTTGGCGTGGTGCGGCTTGGCGTTGTCGCAGCTCACATGGATCACCGGGTACCTCCGATACCGCCGCCGCAGGTCGTCGAGGTGGGCCAGGAACAGGTCCGTGTTCCGCCCTTGCCGCGGCTTCCCTTCCGTCACGGTCCGCCGTCCCGTCCGCCAGTCGAGCGACCCCGCAAGGTAGCGCTTCTCGTTGTTGCCCGGCGTCACCACCTCGGCCTGCTCGCCCCGCCGCATCCACATCGACCCGATCTTCGGGTTGGTGTTGACGTCGACCTCGTCCTGGAACACGGCCACCTCGCCGGCCGGCAGCGACCGCAAGAGGGCCCGGATTCGACCGAGTTTCGTCGCGTGGGCGGGGTCCTTCGGGCCGAGAACCGGCCGGGGCCGCCGCCACACCAGCCCCGCCGCGTGCAGCCGCCGGCGAACCGTCTCCCGGCCGACGCGGACTTGGTAATCCTCCCGCAGCACTACCACCAGAGTCGCGCAGGTCCAGCGACTGCGGACAAACCCGAACCCGGTTGGCGAGCATTCCGTGACCCAACGCAGGGCCAACGCCAGCCACCAGTCCCTCACCGACGCCCGCCACGCCCGGCGGCCGGTGACGGCCGCGACCCCGTCCCGCCGATAGCGCCGCCGCCAGCGGTTAATCGTCGCCGCGCTGGTGAACAGCATCGCGGCGATCAGCGACCAAGCCACCCGCTCGTCGAGCAACAGCAGGATGTGGGCTCGCAGTCGTTGCTCGGGGTCACTCCCGCGGCGGTAGATCGCCAACAACGCCTTGCGGTCACGGCCCGAAAGCCGGATGGTGATCGGCGTTCAATCCAGGTTGTCCCGCACATTTGGTGCAACAGCCCGTTCTCTCGCTGGCGTCGCCCGATGAGCGGTATCACCGGTTACGCGGCGTTCAGCACGCGGGCCTTGAGCAGGTCGAACCCGGCTCGGCCATAGCCGGCGCGCTTTATCAGCTTCAGCCGATTGACCTGCCCTTCCACCTGGCCGGTACTCCACGGCACCGATAACCCGGCGCGCACCCCGCGGCCTCGTCCTGGCGAACGCCCCGGGCCAGTCCCCGCAGTTCGGGGATGCCGCTCGCCTCCGCCCGCGTCAGCCAGTCGGTCAGCCCCTCGGCCGATCCGCCCCGCACCAACCCCGCGAACTGCTCCGCCAACTCGACGGCTTGGGGGAACTCGCCCGTGCTGACCCGTAACCGGTCGACGGCCCCGCGGTCCGCGTCGGACCGCTCCGCGGGACGGCGGACGACGGCGAAGCCCAGGCGGCGTGCCGACGGCGCCTCCGCCCGGC
>CAZNSL010000006.1:0-23036 GCA_964574975.1 uncultured Alcaligenaceae bacterium
CAGGATCGGCGGCGCGGTTTCGGGGATCGGCAGCACGGGCGCATCGGGCATCGGCGCGAGAGTGGAAGCCGCGGCCGCGGCCGCCGGCGGCGCGGCCGGCTTGGCCGCCGGCACCGGCGACGGCGACGGCCGCACCAGCATGTCCCACAGGTTCGCCGGGCGGTCGGCGAGCGCGTCGCTCTCCTCGGCCGCGGCCAACTGCGTCGGCGCGGGTGTCCCCGGCGTTCCCGGCGCGGTCGTCGCATAGGTGACAAGCTTGGCCACCGAGCGGTTGCCCGGCTGGAGCGGCCGGTTCGGCGCGTACGCCGTCGCCACACGGCGAGCCTCCGTCAGAAGTGCCGGCAACGGCACCTGCGCGATGCGGGCGTAGTACGCGAAGCCCGTCGGTCGGGCCGGCGTCGGCTCGGCGGCCGCGCGCTGCCCCGGCCCCGGCTTGGCCTCGCCGGGGATCACACGGCCCTGAAGCTTCACCTCGCTGAGCGCCACGGGGCGAATCGGCTTCGCTTCGCCGAGGACGAGTTCGGTCGGCGACTTCGCATGGCTCGGCGTCGCGGGCTTGGCTGCGGCCGGCGCGCCCGGCGGCGGCTCCTCCGGCCGGGCCTCGCCCTCCGGCGTCGGTGGTGGCGGCTTCGGTTCCGGCTTGACCTCGACGTAGCACGCCAGGCAATGCGCTAGCGCGGAGTGGGCGGCGGCGTGGACGCGCTGGCTAGTCTCCTTGGGCGCGCCGTCGCGGTCGCTGCACGAGACGACGATGGTCAGCGCTTCGATCGTCTTCTTGGTGCAACAGCAGCCGCGGCCCAGGGCCAGGGCCGCCTCGAAGCGCACGCACTCGTTGCGGTCGCCGCGCAGCGCGCCAACCAACCCGTCTTCGGCCTCCGGCCAGTAATGGCAGTCGACGGTGCCGAGGTAGCGCACGGCCGCCCGCCGTTCCTTGGCCTTCGCCTCGTCGAGCTTGATCTTGGCGGCGTCGCCGACGACGCCTTCGTCGGCCAGCTCCGCGAGCGTCGGCGTCGTCGGGCAGAACGAGCCGATCAACCCGCCGGAGAGGGCCGTCAGTGGGGCCGTCCCGTTGGCCAAGAGGCTGCCGAGCGGCGTCTTGCACAGCTTGCGAAGGCAGAATTCCTTTTGCTCCTTCGAGATGCCGAGGTAGCCCCAAAGCGTTCCCGGCGGCGTCGGGGCCGCGGGGCCAGGAGCGATGCCGGGCGGGCCGGCGAATGCGCCCGCCGCACCGGCCGCGGGGGCCGCAGGGAACTGTGCCCCCAGCCGCGATGCGACACCGAACGCCGCGATCCCGATGAGTAGCTGCTTTTTCATCGCCACCTCCTTGCGCGACCGCGTCATTCACCAATAGTGCTATCTGTCGGCGCGGAGGCGACGCGTTCTTGAAACTTGGGGCGATTTTGCCGGTCGTCCGGTTTCTGCGGCAATGCGGTAAAGTCGTTGCGACCGACGTGCCCGGTAAAACCGGGAAAACGTCAAAGCCTGCCGCGGCGCGAAGTCGATACTCGTTGTGGGGGAAAAAGGTCTCTGTGGGAGGTTGCGGACGTGACGCACGGGAGCCGATGCTTGACGGTCGCACTCCTTCTCGCCGCCGCCACCGCGCGTGCTGGCGACGATGTCGTGCCGGCGTATGCCCAGGCGATCCTGAGCGGCACCGACGTACCCGCGTCCGGTATCGAGCAGGTCGGCTGCAAGTCGTGCGGCGAGTTGCCGCTGCCGCCGTTACCGAATCCGCCGCCATCCGCACCGTTCATCACGATGCCGTGCGGCGGTCCCGACTGTGCCTGCACCGATGGCTGCCCGACCTGCGGCTGCAAGCCCGGCCGCACCAAAGGCTGCGAGCAGTGCTTTCCGCGCAAGACGCACGTCGGCCGCTTCTTCGGCGGCCTGATCGACTGCGTCTGCTGCGACGACCCGTGCTACGAACCCGTCTGGTCCCCGGTCGCCAACGCCGCGTTCTTCATGGACACGGTGCGCCCGAAGACCTACACGCGCTTCCGCTGGGACAACGGCCAGAACCTCAAGCAGCCCGACCGCGTCGAATGGTTCTGGGCCAGGCTCGGCTCGTCCGGGGCCGGCAAGGGGCCGCGCCGGGCCGAGACGCGGGTCAACTACGACGAATTGTTCATCTACCAGGAAGTCGCGGCCGGCAATGCCGCCTTCTTCTTCGAGACGTCCTACCGTTCGGTCGACCCGACGGTCAACGACCACCACGCCAACTTCGGCGACCTGACCGCGGGGGCGAAGTCGCTGTGGGTCGATTGCGAGTTCTGGAACTTCGGCTTCCAGTTCAAGACGTACATCCCGGCGGGCAACCCGCTCAACGGCCTCGGCACCGGCCACACGTCGCTGGAGCCGTCGTTCCTCGGCACGCTCAAGTGCAGCACCGACACCTACCTCCAGGGCCAGCTCGCTTACTGGATTCCCGTCGGCGGCGACCGCTTCTACGAAGGGTCGGTCTGGCACTACCACGTCAGCCTGAACCACCGCTGGTGCTGCTGCGGCCCGCTGCAGTTCCTGACGACGCACGAAATCCACGGCTGGACGTTCGTGGACGGAGCGGTGACGGACTTCGATCGCGTCGACCGTGGCATCCCACGCAAGGCGAGCGGCGAGTCGTACGTCGCCACGGCGACGGGTGCCCGACTGATCATCTGCGACGACTTCGAGATCGGCTTCGGCGTCAACCTCGCGGTGACCAACGACCACTTCGCGCAGCAACTCTACCGCACCGAGTTCAAGGTGCGGTACTGAGCGCGGTTCGCGACGCTCACCTCGTTCCCAGGCTCTGCCTGGGAACGCATTGCATTGGCGGCTCCGCCGCCCGCGAGGCAGAGCCTCGCAAACAGCGCATTCCCAGGCAGAGCCTGGGAACGAGAACGCACCGCATACAATGGTCGCCATGTCCCACGACGACCTCATTGCCGCCGCTCGCGCCGCTCGGCTGAACGCCGTCGCGCCGTTCTCCGGCTTCCAGGTCGGCGCGGCCCTCCGCACCGCCGACGGCGTCGTCGTCAGCGGCTGCAACGTCGAGAACGCGACCTACGGCCTGACGGTCTGCGCCGAGCGCGTCGCCCTGTGGAAAGCACTCTCGGAGGGGTATCGCCGATTCACGGCCATCGCGGTGGTGACGGCCGCCGCCGACCCGACGCCGCCGTGCGGGGCGTGCCGGCAACTGTTGTGGGAATTCGGCGGCGACCTCGACGTGGTCCTCGGCGACCTGACCGGCGAGCGGGCACGCTTCAAGCTCAAGGACCTGTTGCCGCACCCGTTCGACGCGCACTGTTTCCGCCCGGAGGACGGACGATGACCGTGACCGACCGACCGCGCGAGGCGTTCCGTTCGTCGTTCCTGCCGGTGTTCGCCATCGTCTTTGCCGCCGCGACGGCTGCCTTCCTGGCGTCGGCGCTCTACCGGCACGGGCTAGCCGGCTTCGGGTCGCGGCTGTGGCTCGCCGTGGCACTGACGGCCGGCATCTGCCTGGCGCTGACCCTGTTCGCGGTCGCACTGTTCCCGGTGTACGTCGGCCCGGCCGGCCTGCGCGCGTACACCTTCTGGGGCAATTACCGCACGGTGCCGTGGGCCGACGCGGCGACGGTCGGCCGATTCAACCTGCTCGGCCTGCGCTACCTGACGGTGACGCCACCGGCAGGCGGCCGGCTGTACGTGCCGCTGTTCCTGTCGGACATGGCCGGCTTCCGGGCGAAGGTCCGCGAGTTCGCCGGCGCGGCGCACCCGGTCGCGGCGGCCCTGGGTGGCTGACGTGGACGGCAGCGCGGCGGCGGCGGTACACTGGGACCAAGCCCGGAGGCCGCGCGATGGCGAACCCGTTCCCCGGCATGGACCCGTACCTCGAAGGCCCGTTGTGGCCGTCCGCCCACCACGAACTCCTCTCCGAGTTCGTGCGGCAACTGGCCCCGCAGATCATGCCGAAGTACGTCGCGCTGCCGGTTCACCGCGTCGTCATCGCTCCGCCCGATCCCGTTGAACTCGGCGGCCAGAACCGCTGGCCCGACGTAGGCGTCGTGCCCGCCGGACCGGGATCCGTGCCGAGATCCGCTGCCGCAACCAGTGCCCCGCTCGTCGTCGAAGACATGCTCCCGGAATCGATTACCGTCCGATCCTTGGAAGTTCGAGACGTCGACCGGCGCCGACTCGTCACAGCCATCGAACTGCTGTCCCCGACCAACAAGCGCGGTGACGGAGCCGCCGAGTACGCCGACAAGCGCGCGGAAGTCTGTCGCAGCCCGGCGCATCTGCTCGAAATCGATCTGTTGCGGGTCGGCGAGCGCTTTCCCGTGCGGTCGGTGCTGCCGTCGGTACCGAATTTCGTGTTCCTCAGCCGGGCCGACCGGCGACCGGCCCTCGAGGTGTGGCCCATCACCTACGATCAACCTCTGCCGCGAATCGCAGTGCCGCTGGCGGGCACCGACCCGGACGCGACGCTCGACCTGCAAGCAGCGCTCGCGACGGTCCACCAGGTCCTCGGCTGCGAACTGTTGACCGACTACCGGCAGCCGCCGGCGGTGCCGTTCGCGCCCGAGCAGGAGGCGTGGGCCGACGGCGTGCTGCGGGCCGCGGGCAAGCGGCCGTGAACGAACCGATGGCTCGTTGGAGTGCGGCAATGGCGAACCCGTTCCCCGGCATGGACCCGTACCTCGAAGGCCCGTTCTGGACTGTCGTCCACGTCAACCTGGCCGACGAAATTGCCCGGCAGTTGGTGCCGCAGGTCGGAGACAAGTATCTGGTTCACAACCAGGAACAGGTCGTCCTGGCCCCAGCCGCTTCGGGGGGGGCGGCGAAGCGACGTTTCCCCGACGTGGGCGTGTTCGAGGACGACCCCTCCGGTTCGACGCCCAGCGGCCACGTCGTTGCCGCGCCGTTGATCCTCCGCGCCGCGGTCGCGGTGCCGACACCGCGGCGGACGGTTGAAATCCGTAGCGTCGATGACCAAAGGCTGGTGACCGCCATCGAGGTGATGTCGCCTTCGAACAAGCGAGGGCCGGGGCAGCGCGAGTACGCGAAGAAACGCCAGCAACTGCTCCGCCAGCGGGTCCACCTATTGGAAATCGACCTGCTCCGCGGCGGCAAGCGCTACCCCCTAATGGACCCGCTCCCGCGCGCCGAGTACTACGTCTTTTTGAGTCGAGCGGGCCGGAGGTCGCGAGTCGAAGTCTGGCCGATCCCGATGGCTTCTCCACTACCGAAGGTTCCCGTTCCGCTCTTGCGCGGCGACCCCGACGTGGCCATCGACCTCCAGGCGATACTCACGGCCGTCCACGGTTTCTTCCGCTACGACCGCACCATGAAGTATCAGATGCCGCCGGCGGTGCCGTTCACGCGGAAGCAGGCCAAATGGGCCGACCGCGTGCTGCGCGCGGCCGGCAAGCGGCCGTGAGCGGAACGCTTCCGCGAAGCGTCGCGAACCGGCGTTACTTCGTGAAGTCCCGCAGTTCCTTCACCAGCTTCGCGCTGTCGGCCTCCGACAGCACGAACACGTCCGACCGCTCCTTGTCCTGCAAACGTGCGTAGACTCGCTTCGACGCGTCCTCGAACGTGCCCAGGTAGAGCGTCTGCGCGGGGCCACTGCGCGGCTTCACCACGATCGTGCGCACCGGCGGCTGCAAACCGTACAGCTTGAACTCGGCACCCTTGTCCACGACGTAGCGCTCCACCTTCAAGGTCGCCAGCGCCGCCAGCATGTCGGCGATCATCGGCGCGTTGACCGCCTGCTCCGGGCGGCCGGAGATTTGCCAATTGTTGCCGACCTTCTGTAGCACCAACGTCCGCTCGCCGACGTTGTAGACGAGCGTCTCGACGGCCGCCGCGTCCACGTCCGCCCACAGCGCCTTGTGGCGGTACTCGGTCAGCATCTTCGTCGATAGGCCCTTGTCCAGGAGGAAGATGCCGACGCCGTTGCCGCGCTTGGCGAAGTGCCGACCGTCGGCGTCGGCACTGCCGACCATCACGTCCAGCACCTCGCGTTCGCCGGCCGTCACCACCCAGTGCGCCTCCGGCGGATCGAGGCCGTAGCGGCGCAGGTTGTCCGGCTTCTCCACGACCAGTTCGTCCGCCCGCAGCTTGCCGAGGAGGTTCATCAGCTCGTCCAGTTCCGCCGAGTCGGCATCGGCGGCGGCCGGTTCGGTCATCTTCCAGGTGCCGTCCACCTTGGCGAACGTGACCTTGCGGCCGGCCCGCTCGACCACCGCCTTGTCGGCGTCGTTGAAGCGGGTGATCGCCCGGTCGCGGTACTTCAGCGGCTCCGCGACCAACTTCTTCGACAGGGCCGCCGGTAGCACCGCGACGACGTTGGTGCCGTCCACGGTTGCGTAGCGTTCCTCGCCGTCGGCCGGCCCGCCGACCTTGATGACTTTGTTGCCGGCCTTGAGGCCGAGCGTCACGACCGCGGCCGGCTTGTCGAGGCCGAACGGCTTCAGGTCCTTCGCGTTGACGCCGGCGATGCGCACCGCCCGCAGGTGGGCGAGGTTGTCGGCCACTTCGTCGAGCGTCGGCTGGTCGGGCTTGAGCGTCTCCGGCTTGACCGCGGCCCAGCCCTCGGCCGAGCGCGTGAACTCCAACTCGCCGCCGTCGCCCTCGCGCTTCAGGGCCATCACGTCGGCGGGGTTCGCCGTCAGGAGCGTGCGGTTGACGAACTCCAGCGGCTCGCGGGTCAATTGCTTGGCGTAGGCGTTCGGCAGTACCGCCACGGCCGGGCCATCGTCCACGCGGACGTAACGGTCGCCACCGTCGGTGGCCTTGCCCACCGCGATCGTGTGCGCCTTGCCGTCCTTCTTGACGACGGTGACGCGCGTCTCCGGCTGCGATAGCCCGGAGCCGACCAGGTCGGCCTTCGGCCCGTAGCCGGCCAGTCGGCTCGCTTCCAGGCCTGCGAACACGTTCAGGAGCGAATCGACGGCTGGGCGATCGGCCGGGGCCGCCGGCGACAGCGACGCCACCAACCACTCGCCGCCGACGTTGGTCAGCTCCCACGACCCGCCCGGTCCCGTGCCTTTCACGGAGGCGACATCGGCCGGCCCGATGGCGAGCAACTTGCGATCGACGAGTTGTAGCGGAGCGTGGTCGATGGCGCTGAGCAGCGCCGCCGGCACGACGAAGACCGCCGGGTCGTCGGCCCGCTTGGCGAAGCGGCTGGTGGCCCCCTCAGCCGACGGCTTGCCGACGAGCAACGTGTGCTTCGGCTTCTTCTCGTCCTTGCCGGCGACGACGGTGAACGTCAGCGCCGGCTTGTCGAGACCGTACTTGGCGGCATCGGCCGCCGTGGCCGCCTCGTAGCGCTCGGCCTTCGGGGCAGCTAGGGCGTTGACGATCGGCTGCACGGCCGCGGCCACGGCGTTCGCATCGAACGGGCCGCTCAGCTTCCACGCGCCGTCCTTGTGGGCGAGCGCGTACGGCTCGCCGCCGCGGGTGATTTCGACGGCGTCGATCTTCGCCGCGTCCACGGACCACAGCGACAGCGGCCGGTAGGCGACGGCCGGTTGGTCGAGCGCGTCGTGCAGGGCCGTCCGCACGACGAACACGGCCGGCGAATCGGCGAGCTTGGCGTACCACTCCGGCTTGCCCTCGCGCGCCTTGCCGACCTGGAGCGTCTTGGCCGGCAGGTTGTCGGCGAAGGTCAAGGCCGCGGTGACGGTCGGCTTGTCGAGGCCGAACCTGGCAAGCTCGTCCGGCTTGGCGGCGTCGGTGACGAACTCGACGGCTTCGAGCCGCGACACGTCGCCGGCGAGCTGGGCCGCCTTGGCGGCGTCGACCTCGCCCTTGGCCGGCTCGGCCAGCGACCATTTGCCGTCGGCTTGCGTCAGCTTGAACGACTCGCCGCCGTGCGTCACGGCTACCGACGCGACCTTGTTCGAGGCCACGTCGATCACGCGCTTGCCGCGGTACGCCAGCGCCGGCCGGTCCACCAGCTTCAGGATGTCGTCGCCGACGACGTTGACGCGGGCGTTGCCGACGGCCTGGACGTAGACCTTGCTCTTGGGCGCGTCGTGCTTGCCGAGCCGCAAGGTCAGCGTCCGCGATTTCGCCGGCTTGTCGCCCTTCGCTTCCTCGACGATGTCGAGTTGCACGCGCGCGCCCTTCACGTCCGGGTCGAGGCGCAGGGCCTTGGCGTCGTACTTGTCGAGGATGTCGGCGGCGGGCACGTTCAGGTCGGCGATCTTGTCGATCAACTCCAGGACTTTGCCGGTGTCGGCGTCGGCCTTCGCCGGCTCGACGAGCTTCCATCGTTCGACGCCGCCGGCCGATGCATCCTTCTCCTTGGCCAGCACGATCTTGCCGGTCTCGCGCACGACCTCGACGCGCTTCGCGTCGTTGGCGCGGAAGCGGAACGGCTTGGCATCGCGGGCCGCGGCCGGGGCGACGAACACCGCGTCGAGCTTGTCGGCCCGGACCTCGAATACCTGCGGGTTGTTCGGCACCTTGGCGTAGCGGTAGGTCTCGACCGTCTCCTGCGGCGGCGGGGGCGGCGCGCCGAACGGGCTGGGCGGCGGCGGCTCGGCCCCCTTGCGGCGCACCTCGCGCGAGACGTTGCCGATTTGCAGCGTCACCGGCGCGCGGTCGTCGAACTCGACGGTAAGCGTGCGCTCCGGCTTGTCGAGGCCGGTCTTGGCCGGGTCGGGCTTATCGACGAACGTCTCGGCCCACAGGTCCGGCACAGCCGCGAGCAGCCCCTTGAGCTTCTCCGGGTCCACGTGGTCCTGAAACGGCGCGGTCAGCTCCCAGCGGCGGGCCAGAGCGTCGGCGCTCAGCTCGATGCCGCCGGGCTTCTTCGGCTCCATCGCATCGCGCGAAACGACCCGCTTGAGCGCGAGCGTACCGGCGGGCGACGACACCTTGAGGGCCGACGCATCGACCAGGGCGGTGGCGGTCAGCGGAGCGTCGGCCTCGAACGACGGCCGGGCGTCCGGAAACTTGACGCGCTCGACCTCCGGAAACAGTTGCCGCTTCCGGTAGGTGGCGAGCGGCCGGCCGAGGACGGCGAGCAACCCCGGCGGCAGGCGGACGACCTCCGGCTCCTGGTTGAGCCGCAGGTACGTTGGCCGGGTGAACGGGTTCGACCCGGTACGGGCCTCGCCGATGGTCAGGTGGTGGACGTAGTGGTCCTTGGACTTCGGCTGCTCGACCGTGACATCGACCTTGAGCGGCTTCTGGTCGACGGCGAGGCCGAACGCTGCCAGATCGGGGTTCTCGGCGGGGAGCTTGATGGCGTCGAAGCGCGACGACATGCCGCAAATGGCGTCGACGACCTGGGCGACTTCGGGGCCGCGGGCCGGCCAGCCGCCGGGCAGGCTCCACGCCTTGCCCTTGCGCTCGAGGACGACCGGCGCGCCGGCAACGTGCAGTTCGATGCGGCTGACGAGTTCGGGGCGGAGCGCCTTCTCCAGGGCAACCGCAGTCGGCCGCTCGGCATCGCCCGGTTTCGGCCGAGCGTAGCCGAGTCGCCGGGCGAGGGTGTCGTGGAAGTACCACAGCGCGCCGCCGCCCGCGGCGAGGGCGACGAGTAGGAGGGTGGTTCGCAGGTTCATCGTTCGATCCGTTATGACCTCGGCGAGTTACCGATACCGCCGTCCCAGTAGCACAAGCGAGCCGAGGAACAGGAATAGCGCCGGCAGCGCTAGCAGCGTGCCGAGCTGCCAGAACCGCGACTCGCGCTCCGTCAGTTGCACCCGCGGGTACGTCCACGCCGCCGCCTCGTGCGGCAGACGATCGTCGCGGCCCAACAACCAGTTCGACACATTGACCAGGAGCGACTGCTTCACCGGGCTAAGTTCGCCGCCGACGAACAGGCCGCCGTGACCGATCGCCGCGACCCGTACCTTTGCCGGCGTCTCGCCGGTAGCGTACCAGTCGGCCGGCACCTGCGCCTCGACCGCGACGCCGACCGGGAACGGCCCGCGCCGCTTCTCGTCCGGCGTGTTCTTGGCTGGGTCGTCGGGCTTGGGCGGCTCGTAGCGCGGCGTCCGCTCCCGCGTCGGGAACGGGTTGGCCTCGTTCCACGCGGCCGCATCGGTGAACAGGAACCCCGCCTCGGCCGACGGCGGCGATCCCTTCGCGGGGACGTAGTACACCGGCCGCGGGTGCTTCAGCTCCAGGTCGAACTCGTCGCCGCCGACGTTGCGCTTCAAGACGGCCATGCCCGACGCCAGCGGGTTGGCCGGCAAGGGCGACGGCGGCGGCTTGGCCGGGTCGTCCGGCGTGAAGATCGCGCCGCGGCCGGCCGACGGCTGGAACAGCAGCGCCGGCGGCTTGTTCTTCGAGCCGGTGGCGAAAATGTTGGTCCGCCGCTCCGCGAACGATTTGCTGTCGGAGTCGAATAAGACGGTCTGCTTGCCGAACTCGATGCCGAGCGGCTTGAGGAGTTCCTCCAAGCTGTCCGGCCCAGCCGGCGGCGTCGGGCGGCGCGGGGCGGCCGGCTCGGCGGGAGGGCCGGAGCAAGCCCGGACCGGCTTGCCCGACGTGAGGAACTCCTTGACCGCCACCAGCTGGATGTCGCTGGGCCGGTAGAGCCGGGCGCGGATCACGTCGTTGGAGACCACGTCGCGCAGAGTCATCCGCGGCACGACCAGCAGATCGCACTCGGACAGTAGGCCGAGCAGCTTCGCCTTCAGGTCGGTCTGGCGGCGCTCTTCCACGAGCCGCTCCTGCTGGCCGGTCGCGTCGCGCTCGGCTTCGAGTTGCTTGCGGGCCTCGGCGTTCTGCCGCAGGGCCGACTCGATGGCGTCAAGGTTCGGTGCCCGACGGTCGATGTTGAACTTCCGCATCTCCTCGGTGAACGGCTGGCCCTGGAGTTGGTCGCGGAAGCGCTTGGTCAGCTCCTCCAGGCTCGTCGTGCGGAACAGCTCGACGATGGCGGTCAACTGCTGCTTGGCCTTCTGGAGTTCGGGCATGGCCGCGTCGATCTCGGCGATCTGCTCCTCGAGCGCCTCGTACTTGCTCTCGTCGAGGGTGTACGCGGCCGGCTCCGGCTCCGGGGCCGACGTGCCCCACTTCTTCAACACGAAGTCGACGACCTCGAACCCCTGCGCTTGCAGCGCTTTCTTCGCCCCGGCGAGCGAATACTCGTCCGGCCCTTCCGACGAGAGGTACTCGTGGATAACGGCGAAGCCGACGCGCGGCTTACGCTCCTCGATGGCCAGCACCCGGGCGGCGAACGGCCCGACGCCCTGCGGCAACAGGACGAGGTTGGCCAACTCCTTCGAGCGGGCTTTGTCGAGCTGGTAGAACTCGTCGAAGCCGAGCCGCTGGACGCTTTCGACCGTGCGGCCATCGGGCGTCTTGTGGCCGGTGTGGAAGACGATGCTGTTCTCCGGAGCGGCGTCGAGCGCCGCCCGCAGCGCCTTCGACTCCGCGGTCAACTCGGCCAGTTTCTCCTCGAAGCCCTCGGCCTCGACATCGAGGATTTCGACGCGGAACTGCGGACCGAACTCGCGGAACTGCTCGACGAGATCCTGCACCTTCTCGACGACCTTGCGGCCGGCGGCGTAGTCGTTGGCGTCCGGCTTGTCGGAGAGCCGGCTGAACGTCTTGTACCGCTGGTAGACGACGATGGTGGTTTTGTCGTCGGGGCGGAGCTTGGCGAGTTCGCCGGCGATCTCGGGCGGCAACGTGAACTGCCGATCGCGGGTGAAGTCGAGACGCAGGTAGTGGCGGAACGAGTAGACGTTGACGCCGACGAGCAGCACGACGGCGAGGAGCGTTTGCAGGGCCGAGTTCGACTTGGCGAAGTTGCGGCGGGCGGCGAAGGTGCCGAGGCCGTTGAGCATCAGGTACAGCAGCGCGACGGCGGCGACGAATCCGCCGCCGAGCAGCATCAGGAAGCCGACGCCGTTGTAGAGGTCGGTGAACTCCCGCGTCGGCAGGTCGGTGCGGAAGCGGGTCCACTCGCGTTGCCAGGCGTCCGCGTCGGTAAGCGAGAAGACCGTGGACAGCGGAATCAGCCCGAGCAGCGCGACGAACAGACCGGTCGCGCCCAGGGCGCGGATCCACAGGGCGAAGCGGGCTTGCGTGCGTGCGACGGCCATCTCAAAACCTCAAATCCGAAATCCGAAGCACGAAATCCGAAACAAATCCGAAGGACCGAAATCCCAAATCCGAAACGAAGACGCCGGGGTTCCGAGTTTAGGATTTCGGATTTCGGTCCTTCGGATTTGTTTCGGATTTCGTGCTTCGGATTTCGGATTTCTTTCCTCCTATTGCCACCGCCGGCTCTCGACGCTGCGCACCGTCAGGAACAGGCACGCGAGCGCCACGCTCAGGTACAGGACGACGTGCCGCGTGTCGATCAGCCCGCGGCCGAAGTCGCGGCTGAAGTGCAACGGCACGCTCAGGAACGTCATCAGCCGGTACGCCGGCTGGGCCGTGTCGGCCGGCGGCGTCAGGAAGCCGCCCAGCACCAGCAAGCCGCCGAGCAGGAACACCAGGCTCAGGGCCAGCGACACGAGCGCCGCGACGATCTGGCTGCGCACCAGGCTCGACACCCACAGGCCGATGGCCAGGAACATCGCCCCGGCCAGGGCCAAGCCCAGGTACGAGGTCACGGCCGCGTTCGGGTCCACACCGGCGGTGAGCGTCACCAGTTTCTCCGCATCGAACCTCGACTGGCCCCACAGTCCGACGCCCGCTAGCACCAGCCCGCCCAGCACGAGCAACACCGCCGTCGGACCGAGCCGCACCACCGACGCGACGACGCCGAAGATCAACAGGCCCAGCCCCGCCAACAACGCGACGCTCCAGGGAGTCACAACCCACTTGGCATCCGTCACCTTCACGTCGAGCAGGATCGGCAGGTAGATCAAGGTCGGCAGCAGGAGCAGCAGGTAGAACAGGTAGCACGCCGCAAACTTGGCCCGCACCACCTGGCCATCGGTCAGCGGCGCGGTCATGAGCATTTCGAGGGTGTTGCTGGAGCGCTCCTCGGCGAACAGGCGCATGGTCAACAGCGGCGGGATGACCCAGAAGATGAGCCAGAAGCCGATGTTGCCCAGGAGGCCGAGCATCGGATACTCGACGCCGGTCGGTCCCCGAGCCGTCAGCATCTGGAGCGTGAAGTAGAAGAGCAATCCGGTGCCGAGCAGGAACGCGCTGAGGGCGACGTACGCCACCGGCGACCAGAAGTAGGCGGTGAACTCGCGCTTGACGAGGCTCAGGGTACTTCGCATGGCATCATCGGTGAACGGCGATCGGCGATCGGCGATCGGCGATCGGAAGGGCTTGTCTTCACCGATCGCCGGCCACCGATCACCGATCACTACTTTGAGGTAATCCGGACGAATAGCTCTTCGAGCGTCTGCTTGCGGGGCTTGATCTCGCGCACCACCCAGCCGCGGGCCGCCGACGTCTTGCCGAGGTCGGCCAGGAGCGAGTCCAGGTTGCGGGCGTAGAGCCGTAGGTGGGTGCGGCCACCGGTCGCTTCCGCCTCGACCTGCGAGACGTGCGGCGAGGCGGCCAGCGGGGCGTGGTCGACTTTGCCCTCGACGACGATATCGACGACCGGCTCCTCGCCGGCCTCCGTCTCCAGGTCGGCGATGGTGCCGGAGGCGACGACGCGGCCCTGGTGGATGATGATGACGCGGTTGCACGTCATCTCCACCTCGCTCAAAATGTGCGTCGACAGGATGATCGTGTGTTCCTGACCGAGTTCGCGGATCAGGCCGCGCGTCTCGCGGATCTGCGTCGGGTCGAGGCCGGCCGTCGGCTCGTCGAGGATCAGCACCTCCGGCTCGGCAAGCAGCGCGTCGGCCAGGCCGACGCGCTGGCGGTAGCCCGTCGAGAGCGTGCCGACCAATTGACCCTCGACATCATCGACCCAGCAGCGGCGCAGGACGTAGTCGATCCGCTCCTTGCGGCGCTTGCCGTAGACGCCCTTGATGCCGGCGCGGAAGTGCAGGTACTCGCGGACGCGCATCTCCGGGTAGAGCGGGCAGCTCTCGGGCATGTAGCCGATCTTGCGGCGAGCGGCGACGGGGTTCCAGAAGACGTCGACGCCGTCGATGGAGGCGGAGCCGGAGGTGGCGGTGAGGAAGCCGGCGAGGACGCGCATGGTCGTGGACTTGCCGGCCCCATTGGGACCGAGGAAGCCGACGATCTGGCCGCGCGGCACGGCGAACGACACGTCGCGGACGGCGGGATAGTCTCCGTAGTACTTGGTCAGGTTCTGAACCGCGATCACAACGCGCCTCCGGTCGGTGTCCTTCGACTCTGAAAGGGATAGGTCGCCTGGGGAGTTGCGACAAGGGCACCGACGCCGCCGGTTGAGCCCGACGCGCCAGCGAGGCAGTGACATCGCTCCCTCGCTGGCGCGTCGGGCTCAACTCGGGGCGGCCGGCGCGGTACACTAGGCCCCATGCGCACCCGCAAGTACCTCCGCCCCCACGTCCTCGAACTCAACTATCAGGCCGGCCGGCGGCTCGGCGTCAACGTCTACCTCATCGACGGCGGCTCCGAATGGCTGCTCATCGACGTCGGCTACGAGGAGGCCGTCGGCGAGATCGTCGATCTCATCCGCGGCATGGACTTCAGCCTCGCCAAGTGCAAGATGATCGTCGCCACCCACGCCGACGCCGACCACATCCAGGGACTGGCCAAGGCCAAGGAACTGCTCAAGGCCAAGGTCGCGGCCCACCCCGGCTGCGTCGGCCTCATCGAACAGGGCGACCCGATCCAAACGTTCGCCAAAATCGACGCCCAGGGCATCGACCTGCCGATGCCGACTTGCAGCGTCGAAGTGCAACTCAACGACGGCGACACGATCGAGGTCGGCGATGTCGCGCTGGAGGTCTGGCACACGCCGGGGCACACCGAGGCGCAGCTCAGCTTCAAGATGGGCGACCTCTTGTTCTGCGGCGACAACATCTACAAGGACAGCTGCGTCGGCGTGATCGACGCGCACCACGGCTCGAATCTGCCCGACTTCGTCGAGTCACTGGAGCGCATTCTCAAGGACGACTCGAAGTATCTGCTGCCGAGCCACGGCCCAGCGTTCCGCCGCGACAACAAGTTGATCAAGAAGACGATCGAGCGGTTGAAGGGCTACATGCACATGGCCGACTTCGGCACCTGCGCCGTCGACTGGCCGCTGCTCGACGAGTGGGAGGCCGACGTGCTGGCCGGCCGGCTACCGAAGCTGTGAGCGCGCCAAAGAACGCTTCTGCGAAGCGTCGCTAACCCCGCCGAGGCTCGCCGATGTCCACGATGCCGCTCCCCGACTGGGTTAACGGCGCGCCCGTGCGGCTGCCGGCCAAGCTCGGCCGCTACGTCCTGACCAAAAAGCTCGGCCAGGGCGGCATGGGGTCCGTCTACCTCGCCACCGACACACAACTCCAGCGCGAGGTGGCCCTGAAGCTGCCCGCCCTCGACGGCGAACACGACCTCGTCCGCGACCGCTTCCTGCGCGAGGCTCGCGCCCTGGCCGCACTCAAGCATCCCAACGTCTGCACCATCTACGAATTCGGCGAACTCGACGGCGTCCTGTACCTGACGATGGAACTCGTCGATGGCCGGCCGCTGTCGGACTACGTCGGTCACGAGACGGTGTCCGTGCCGCGGCTGGTCGCGCTCTTGCGCAAGGTCGCGCTGGCGTTGCAGGCGGCGCACCAGAAGGGACTGGTCCACCGCGACCTGAAGCCGGCGAACATCATGGTCACGCCGGAGGGGCAGCCGGTCGTGATGGACTTCGGCTTGGCCCTGGACACGAAATCGACCGACCTCCGGCTGACGGCGACCGGCGTCGTACTGGGCACGCCGCACTACATGGCCCCGGAACAGTTCGCCGGGCCAGAGGACGCGGTCGGCCCGGCCGCCGACATCTGGGCCTTGGGCGTGATCGCCTTCGAGCTGTTGGCCGGCCGCACGCCGTTCGAGGGTGGGCCGAACTGGATGGCGATGGCGATCGCCATCCAGACGCAACCGGTGCCTCGGCTGGGCGAGTTCCGCAAAGGTCTGCGGCCCGAAATCGAGGCAGCGGTCGATCGGGCGCTGCAAAAGGCCCCGGCAGCGCGGTTCGCCAGCATGCGCGAGTTCGCCGCTGCGCTGGCCCCCGCCCGCGAGCCGGTGCCGCCGGGCGTCGAGCCGTTCCCGCCGGCCCCGCCGCACCAGGAGACGCCGCCGACCGACATGGCGCGGACCACCGGCACCGGTGTCGGCCAGCCATCGCCGCAACCGCTGTTCGACATCGACCCGCCGGAACCGGCCCCGCGGCCGGCGCGCGGCGCGGGGCCGGGCGAGTTGATGTCGTTGCGGCAACACATCCTGGCCGCCGGCAGTCTGGCGTCGCTTGCGTCGCTGGGGGCGCTCGTAAAGAACGCGAATGCCGTGACGACCGCGGCGGCAATCAGCGCGGTGCTGCTGACGGCGGCCGGCATAGCCGCGACGAGTCTGCTACTGAAGCGCCGCGGCCCTTGTCGGCCGCCCGGTGGCGCGTCATAATGCGGGGCGATCGCTTGTACGCACCTCGCAACGGGGTCGCCCCGATGCCTCCCGAATGGTTGAATGGCCTACCGCGGTGGTTGCCGGCTCGCCTCGGCCGCTACGAACTGACGCGCCTGCTTGGCCAGGGCGGCATGGGGGCGGTGTACCTCGCCACCGACGCGCAACTCGGCAGACTCGTGGCTCTCAAGTTGCCGCGGCTCGACGGGCCGGGATCGGACACGGTTGCCGAACGATTTACCCGCGAGGCCCGGCTCGCCTCGACGCTCAATCACCCGAACCTCTGCCCGGTCTACGACTCCGGCACCATCGACGGCGTCGCCTTCCTGGCGATGGCGTACCTGGAGGGCAAGCCGCTCGCTCAGATCCTGCGCGGGGCGAATCGGCTGCCGCCGCGGGCCGTCGCCGCCGTGGTCCGCCAGCTCGCGCTGGCGATGTCGGAGGCCCACGCCAGGAACGTCCTGCACCGCGACCTGAAACCGTCGAATGTGATGATCACGCCGGACAAGCGGCCGGTGGTGATGGACTTCGGCCTGGCGCGGCGATTCGACGACGAGGCCAGCAAACTGACGGCCAGCGGCACGATCCTCGGCACCCCGGCATACATGTCGCCGGAGCAGATCAACTGCGACGCGAACCTGATCGGCCCCGGCTGCGATATCTACGCCCTCGGCGTGATCTTCTACGAATGCCTGACCGGCCACACGCCGTTCGAGGGGCCGCTCGGGGCAGTGATGGCCCAGGCGATGACGCGCACGCCGGCCGCGCCGTCGCGCCAGCGCGACGACCTCGACCCATCGCTCGACGCGATCGCGCTACGAGCGCTGGAGAAGAAGCCGTACGACCGTTACCCGACGATGAAGGCGTTTGCCGAGGCGCTCGGCGAGTGGCTGCGGTCGCAGACGAAGACATCGGCTGGCCATCCCGCGCTACCCGCGGTGCCGGCCGGCCGGCCAGCGGTGGCGAGGCATTCGGCCCCAGCGGAGACACACGTCGGCGAGGACGCGGCGACGTTGTTCAACCAGATGGCGCAGTTCCACGTCCGGGCTGCTGGTGCCGCAGTGCCGACGACCGGCCCCCGACGCCGGCGCGGCCACTTCAAGGCGAAGCACCACTGGGTGCCGGCGTGGTTGATCCCGGTTGTGGCGGCAGCGGTGGCAGTGGCGATCATTCTGGGCGGCGGCAACCTCGTCCGGAAGACGTGGGCGGACAGACAGGCTGCGGAGACCGCCCGGGTCGAGGCCGCGCGACAGGACGAGGAGCGCGAGAAGGCCCGGCTGGCGGATCCGCAGGCACTCGTCGCCGCACTGCCCGATAAAGACCCGAAGGTCCTCGCCTTCTGGAAGGGTGCCTCCGAGGAGCGGCTCGCCGCGCTGCCGTCGGCAGTCGCCGCCGCTTACGGCAAGCACCTGGTCGCCGAGGGTGAAAGCTTCTCGAAGGCGGTCCACCTACTCGCCCGTAGCGACGACCCACGGTGGCGGCAGGCTGCCGAGTACGATCTGACGGTCACTCGCGAGACCTCCGCGCCGATCTGGCAGCTACGGGATTGCGCGGACTTCTGGTACAACCTGGGCATGTCGCTTGAGGGTCGAGAACGCCATGGCGTACTGCGGCGCGCGGACCACTGGTACGGTCGAGTGGAACGCTGGCCAGTAAGACCGGAAACGAAACGGGATGTCGAGCAGCGTCGTGCGGAGATCGCACGGCTCTTGTCCGGCGGCTAGGCCGGGCCGCCCGTCAACCGGGTCAGGTGCCGCACCGCTTCCGGCGCGAACGCCGTCCGCCTCCCGCCGGACTCAACCGTCACCCCGTCGAACGCCATTTCCACAAGCCGCCCGTGGTGTGTCGCGCCGTCGACGGTTTCGATCGTCGCGTCGTGGCCCAGCAGCCCGACGCGCCACACCCATACCGACTCCAGCGCCGCCAACTCGCCGTCCACGACGGCCGCGTACTGGGCGTCGAGTTCGGCGAGCAGCGCGCGGGCCACGTCGGCGGCGTCGAACGCCCGCCCGGCGACGCACGCCAGCGAGGTCGCTCGCGGCAGGCCGGCCGCGGCGAAGTCGGCCGGCGACTGGTTCAGGTTCAGCCCGATGCCGACGACCGAGGTCGGCTCGCCGCCGCGCACCGCCGTCTCGATCAGGATGCCACAGACCTTGTGGCCGCGGATCAGCACATCGTTGGGCCACTTGATGCGAGCCTGCCGGCCGGTCGTGCGCCGGACGACCTCGGCGACCGACACGGCCGCCCACGCCGTCAGCACGGCCGGGCGGCGCAGGGTCGGCGGCGGGGCCAGGACCACCGAAAGCAAGACGCTGCTGCCCGGTTCGGCCAGCCAGGTGCTGCCGCGCTGACCGCGGCCGGCAGTTTGCACCGCTGCGAGAACGGCACTGCCGGGCAGTAGGACGGCGGCGAGGTCGTTGGTGCTGGGCACCGCGTCGTAGACGTGGACGATGCGGCCGACGTGGTGGTGCGGCAGGTTCCAGGTCACGCGCGGCGGCATGGGGGTATGGTAGTGCAGCCCTGCGTGACGCCGCGAGCCGAGTCTTCGAGGCGAGCGCGAATCCGCCGAGGCGTCGCGCGCGCCCCCAAAAAACGGGGCGCGGCGGCGCGGGGGGGTAACCAGCGCCCCGTTACGGTTCGCGACAAACTTGATAGCCTGTCGCCCAAGCCACTCGCACGCACGCACTACCCGCCGGGGACGCATCCGGAATGTCCGCCACGGCCACTCCCGCCGACCACGGCCTCCAGCACCGCATCGGCGCGTTCGACGCCACCATGCTCGTCGCCGGCAGCATGATCGGCTCCGGTATCTTCATCGTCTCCGCCGACATCGCCCGCGATGTCGGCTCCGCTTACTGGCTGCTGGCCGTCTGGAGCCTCGCCGGGTTGATGACCGTCCTCGGGGCGCTGGCCTACGCCGAACTGGCCGCCATGATGCCGCACGCCGGCGGCCAGTACGTCTACCTGCGCGAAGCGTACTCGCCCCTGTGGGGCTTCCTCTACGGCTGGACCTCGTTCGCCGTCATCCAGACCGGCACCATCGCCGCCGTCGCCGTCGCGTTCGCCAAGTTCCTCGGCGTCCTGGTACCGGGCCTCGGCGCGCGCGATGCGGCGAAGTTCGCCGACTTCCACACCGATCCCGCCGTCCTGTGGGGCAAGGACGGGCTGGACCTCAAGCTCGCGCTGCCGCTGCCGTGGCTCTCCGAGCCGCTCGTCATCTTCCAGCGCAGCGAGTTCACCGTCTCGGCCGGGCAGCTCGTTGGCGTGGCCCTCATCGTGATGCTGACGTGGTGGAACACCCGCGGCCTGATCGGCGGCAAGTGGCTGCAAAACGTCTTCACCGTCGCCAAGATCGGTTCGCTCATCGCCCTCATCGCCATCGGTCTGCTCTTCACGGCCAATGCCGGGATCGAGTCCGTGAACTACGCCCCCGGCTGGAAAGGCATCGAGACGACGCCGCAGTATCAGAAGACGGCCGCCCTCGTAGCGGCCCCGCACGTCGTCGTCGCGCTGATGGTCATGGGCGGGGCGCTGGTCGGGGCGTTGTTCTCGTCCGACGCCTGGAACAACGTCACGTTCACGGCCGGCGAGGTGCGCCGACCGCAGTGGACGCTGCCGGTGAGCCTGATCTGCGGCACCGGCCTGGTCATCGGCCTGTACATCCTGGCTAACCTCGGCTACCTGGCGTCGCTGCCGTTGATGGGCACGAAGGGCGCAGCGACGCCGATCGAGGGTGGCATCGCCAACGCCCAGGCCGACCGCGTCGGCACCGCCATTTTGCAGATCGCATTCGGCGACAAAGGGGCCGTAATCATGGCGATCGCCATCATGATCTCGACGTTCGGCTGCCAGAACGGCCTGATCCTGATGGGGGCGCGGCTGACCTACGCCATGGCCCGCGACGGGCTGTTCTTTGCCTCCGTCGGCCGGTTGAACCGCGCGCACGTCCCGGCGGTCGCTTTGTGGCTCCAGGCGGTGTGGTCGTGCGTCCTGGTGTTCAGTGGCACCTACAACGAGTTGCTCGACTACGTGATCTTCGCGGCGCTGCTGTTCTACGCCCTGACGGTGGCCGGCTTGTTCGTGCTGCGGGCGAAGCGGCCGAACGCCGAGCGGCCGTACCGGGCGATCGGCTACCCGGTGCTGCCGGGGCTGTACGTCGCCCTCTGCACGGCCGTGATGCTCAACCTGTTGATCGTCAAGCCGGTGTACACCTGGCCGGGGCTGATCCTGGTTCTGACGGGCATCCCCGTGTATTTTCTCTGGAAGATGCGAAGCGATCCATCCGTTGTCAGGAACGCGTGACCTGTAGACCCGTAGGGTGGGACGAGCTTGGCGAGTCCCACCGCGAACGTTCGGCGACTACGCCTTCGCGGTGGGACTCGCTCCACTCGTCCCAGCCTACGGGAGTCGCTTGCCAAAACTGCATCCCTAACCTCCCGGGGCCACTATGTTCTTCAAACGCTTGTTCGCGACCAAGTCGCTCGAAATGTTGCACCGGGAGATGCAAGAGGACGAGGGCCGGTTGCGGCGCGTCCTCGGGCCGATCGGGCTAACCTCGCTCGGCATCGGGGCAATCATCGGCGCGGGCATCTTCGTGATGACCGGCCGCGTGGCCGCCAACGACGCCGGACCGGCCATCGTGCTGTCCTACTGCGTGGCCGGCATCGGCTGTGCCCTGGCCGCGCTCTGCTACGCCGAATTCGCATCGCTGGCCCCCGTCGCGGGGTCGGCTTACACCTACGCCTACGCCACGCTCGGCGAACTGCTGGCATGGATCATCGGCTGGGACCTGATCCTCGAATACGCCATGAGTTGCGCTACTGTGGCGGCGTCGTGGTCGAAATACCTCAACGAATTCCTGAGAGTCTGTTTCGGCCCCGAGTGGATGGTGCCCGATTACCTGTGTCACGACCCGTTCTCCCACCCCGGCGCGTGGTTCAACCTACCGGCCGTGGCCATCCTGGCCCTCGTCACCATCATCCTCGTCATCGGCATCCGCGAGAGTGCCGCCTCGAACACGGCCCTGGTGGTGTTGAAGCTCGGCGTCGTGTTCTTCGTCATCGCCATGGGGGCGGGCTACGTGTCCAAGGCAAACTGGTTCGACATCCCGGCGGCCGAGCGCAAGATGCCGGAACAGATCCTCATCCCCGACATGGCCAAGAAGGTGGCGAAGGCGGAGACCGAAATCCTCAGCGCCGCTCAGGAGATCGCTGGCGAGCGGTTCGGCTACACGATGGTCGAGGACGAGAAGTCCAAAAAAGAGGTCGAGAAGCTCGTCGCCAACGCGGTCAAAGTGACCATCGAAGCCGAGGGCGGCCGTAGCGTGACACTCGACGCGAAACCAGCGGTATCGCTGGAGCAGCGGGCCGTCAAACTGTCCGAGCTGGCCCTGGCGAGGTACGCGAAGGCGCGCGGGCGGGAAGTCACCGAGGAGTTGGTTAAGTCCGGTGCCCTGCCGGAAAGCGAAGGGCCGAAGCGGATCGCCGAGATCGACCGGCATGTCGACGAGCGGCTCGCGAAGGTTGCCGCGGAAAATCATATCGACATGACGCCGACGCCGGAGGACATCGTGCGGGCGGACGCGGTCATCGCTCACGCCAAGTACCGCGCCCCCGAGAAGGTCGCGGCGAAGTGGGGCCTGCTCGGCTACTTCGGGCTGAACAAGTCGTTGGCCAGGATCGACGAGTCGACCCGCAGCAACTACTTGCCCTACGGTTTCTCGGGCGTGATGCTCGGAGCGGCGCTGGTGTTCTTCGCGTTCATCGGTTTCGACTCGATCTCGACGCACGCGGAGGAGGCGGTGCGGCCGCAGCGCGACGTGCCGTTCGGCATCCTGGCGTCGCTGTTCGTCTGCACGCTGTTGTACATCGCCGTGTCGGCGGTCATCACCGGCATGGTGCAGTACCACGAAATCGACACCAACGCGGCCATCGCCTCGGCGTTCCGCGTCCGCGCCGAGCACGAGGGCGGCAATTCGGTCCTCAAGGCGTCGGCTGGGCTGATCGCCGCCGGCGGCCTGGCCGGCATGACTAGCGTGCTGCTGATCACGTTCCTGAGTCAGGCCCGCGTCTTCCTGGCGATGGCCCGCGACCACCTGATGCCGCCGGGCATCTTCGGCGCGGTCCACGAAAAGTACAAGACGCCGCACATCTCGACGATGCTGACCGGTGCGGTCATCATGGTCGTCGCCGCGTTCACGCCGATCCTCGTGCTGGAGGAGATGGTGAACATCGGCACGCTGTTGGCCTTCGTCATCGTCTGCGGAGCCGTGCTGCTGTTGCGCATCCGGCGGCCCGAGGCGAACCGACCGTTCCGCTGCCCGGCGGCGTTCGTGGTCGCGCCGCTCGGCATCCTCGTGAACGTGACCATGATGCTGTTCCTTCCGATCGAGACCTGGGGCCGGCTGGTCGTCTGGCTGTTGATCGGCCTGGTCATCTACTTCTGCTACGGTTACTGGAAGAGCGCGCTGCGCAAGCACGTCGAAGCGGGGACGGCGTGACCCGGTTAGCCGCGACGCGGAGTCTTCGGAGCGGAGCGCGGGTTGCGCCCGCCCCCACCCACACCCCCCCGCCCCGCCAACCCCCCCCCAAAACAAT